>CAZLUZ010000004.1:0-64958 GCA_964562825.1 uncultured Akkermansia sp. | reverse complement strand
GATGACTCACATCGAGATAGGCCTCGTCGAGGGAGAGCGGTTCGATACGATCCGTGAATGGGAGGAACAGCTCGCGAATGCGCTGCGATTCCCGCCGATAGAGATCGAAACGCACCGGCAACATCACCAGGTGAGGACAGAGCCGCAGCGCCTGGAAAGCCGGCATGGCCGAGCGACAGCCATACTCCCGGGCGAGATAGTTGCAGGTGGTGAGCACCCCCCTGCCCCCGCCGCCCACGGCGATGGGTTTTCCCGCCAACTCCGGGCGCTCGCGCATCTCGATCGCCGCGTAGAAACAATCCATGTCCACATGGATGATCCTGCGGGACGCCGGGTCGGACTGTTCTCTGCCGCTGAACACGATGTCTCCTCCGCAGGGGAATCATGACCCAACCGTGTCGGGTCCGCCACCGAACAGGACAACGAAAGAAAGGGCCATCGGCGTCAGACCGGAAAAAACCCTTTCTCCGAGTCCCGCTTGTGGAAACACCAGATCCGCCGTAACTGTAAGATTAACCATGGAGCAGAGCCCCGAGCCCGGTGTGGAGGTGGTGTTCGACGTCCGCGAGGTCACCAAGGTCTACCACATGGGCGAGGTTTCGGTTCACGCCCTGCGGGGGATCGACCTGCAGCTGTTCGAGGGCGAGATGCTCGTGCTTCTGGGCCACTCCGGGAGCGGCAAATCGACCCTGCTCAACATCCTGGGCGGTCTCGACGTGCCCACCTCGGGCGAGGTGAGGTACCGGGGCGAGGACATGTCGCGCTATGCCGAGGATCGACTGACTCGGTATCGACGGGACCACGTCGGTTTTGTCTTTCAGTTTTACAACCTGATTCCCAGCCTGACGGCGCGGGAGAATGTCGCCCTCGTCACCGAGATCGCACGTGCTCCCTTGCCGCCGGAGGAGGCGCTCCACCTCGTGGGGCTCAGGGAACGGATCGACCATTTTCCCTCCCAGCTGTCCGGGGGAGAGCAGCAGCGCGTGGCCATCGCCCGGGCCATCGCCAAGCGGCCCGATGTCCTCCTCTGCGACGAGCCTACCGGGGCGCTGGACCTGGCCACGGGCATCCTCGTCCTCGAAGCTCTGGAGGCGGTGAACCGGGATCTCGGGACGACCACGGCGGTGATCACGCACAACTCGACCATATCGGACATGGCCCACCGCGTGGTCCGGCTGAGCGACGGGCGCATCGATTCCGTCGAGCGCAACGAGTCCCGAATCACCGCCCGTGAGCTGAACTGGTGAGGGGGAGAAGGGCATGAGAGCACTGGACCGGAAGATGCTGCGCGACCTCCTTCGCATGAAGGGGCAGGTCATCGCCATCGGCGCGGTGATCGCCTGCGGGGTGGCCATCTATATCGGCTGGCAGACCACGGCCGAATCGCTGAACCGGAGTCTCGCCGACTACTACGACCGGGGGCGCTTTGCCGAGGTGTTCACCTCGCTGAACCGGGCGCCCCTGGCCACGGCCCGCAGGGCGGCAGAGATCCCCGGGGTTGACGTGGTGGAGGCGAGGATCGTCGAGACAGTGACGCTGGATCTCGATTCCCTGAACGAGCCGGCGGTGGGACGGCTCATCTCGCTGCCCGACCGCGGCGTCCCGGCGCTCAATCGGGTGCACCTCGTCGAGGGCCGCTTTCCCGAACCCGGGGCCCGGGACGAGATCGTGGCCGAGGAGGCCTTCGCGGGGGCCCACGGCTTCGGGCCGGGCGATTCGATCCGGGCCGTGCTCAACGGACGACTCCAGGAGTTGCGCATCGTCGGGGTGGGCATGTCGCCGGAGTTCATCACCACGATCCAACCGGGCAGCCTCTTCCCCGACGACAAACGCTTCGGCATCTTCTGGATGAGGCGCGACGCCATGGAGACGGCCTTCGACATGGAGGGCGCCTTCAACGACCTGACCCTGTCGCTCCAGCCGGGCGCGACGAGCGGAGCCGTCATTCTGCGACTCGACCGGCTGCTGGAGCGCTACGGAAGCCTCGGGGCCACCGACCGGGAGAGGCAGCTATCCCACCGGTTCGTCTCCGACGAGCTGGCCCAACTCGAGGCCATGACCCTGGTGCCGCCCACCATCTTCCTCGGGGTGGCCGCCTTCCTCCTCAACGTGGTGTTGCGCCGCGTGCTCAGCATGCAGCGCAGCCAGATCGCGGTGCTGGAGGCCTTCGGCTACCGCAGCCGGGACATCGGGATCCACTATGGGAAATTCGTCGGCGTCATCGTCTGCGGCGGTGCCCTGGTCGGTTGTCTCGCGGGAACCGCGCTGGGTCGGGCCCTGTCCGATCTCTACAGTGAGTTTTATCGCTTTCCCGAGACCGTATTCGCCCCGTCAGCGGGTGCCTTCCTCATCGGGTTCGGGCTCAGCCTCGTCGCCGCCTTCGCCGGAGTCTTCGGCGCCGTTCGGGAGGCTCTCTCCATCCCTCCGGCGGAGGCGATGCGCCCGGAAGCCCCCGCGGTGTACCGCCTGAGCGTCTTCGAGCGGCTCGGCTGGCACCGCTGGATGTCGCGTCCTTTTCGCATGATTCTCCGCGAGCTTCTGCGGCGCCCGGTCCGGGCCATGCTGACCTCTCTCGGCATCGCCTTCGCCTGCGCCGTGCTCGTCATCGGCAATTTCGGGAAAGACGCCATCGACTACCTCGTCGGCTTCCAGTTCGGGCTGCAACAACGCCAGGATGCCTCCATCCTGTTTCACGAAGCGGTCCCCCGCCGGGTAGTCACCAGTCTGGGGCACATCGAGGGGGTGACCACCGTCGAGCCCTTCCGCTCGGTTCCGGTCAGGCTGCGATCGGGCCCTCACTCCCGACAGCTGGGAATCATGGGACTACCCGCTCGCCGGGATCTCTTTCGCCTGCTCGACAAGTCGGAACGGGTGGTCGACCTCCCCCCCGACGGTCTGGTGCTTTCGGCCCATCTGGCCGCGATTCTGCGGGTGGCGCCGGGCGACGAGGTCCGGGTGGAGGTCCTGGAGAAAGACCGCCTCGCCCGGACGGCCAGGGTGGTGGCCACAGTAAACGATTTCGCCGGTTCCTCGGCCTACATGCACATCGATGCGCTGAATCGTTTCTTGCGGGAACCACCCCTGATCTCCGGAGCCCACCTCGACCTGGATCCGGCGAAGGAGGAAAACGCCCACGGCGAACTCAAACAGGTGCCGCTGATCGCGGCTGTCAACCTCCAGCGGGCCGCCTACCAGGGTTTCATGGACTCCTTCGGCGAGAATCTCCTTCAGTTCCGGATCATCAATGTCTTCTTCGCCGGGGTCATCGCCGTCGGGGTGGTGTACAACAGCGCCCGCATCACGCTGTCGGAGCGGAGCCGGCAACTGGCCACCCTCCGCGTTATCGGCTTCACCCGGGGGGAGGTCTCGGCCTTTCTTCTGGGAGAACTCGGCCTGCTCACCCTGGTTGCCATTCCCGCCGGATGGGCCATCGGCTACGGTCTCTGCTGGGCCATCGTGGCAAACCTGCCCACGGAGCACTTTCGCATCCCTCTCATCCTCTCGCCCTCGACCTTCGCCTTTGCCGGCACGGTTATCGCCCTGGCCGCGGTCCTCTCGGGCCTGATCGTCCGGAGGGGCATCGACCGGCTCGACCTGGTATCCGTGCTCAAATCGAGCGAATGAGTCCACCACCGCAACCCGCCATGAAGCGTTCCCGCAAATATCTCCTCACCATCGCCGCCGCCATCTCCGTGGCCGCCATCCTCTACCTGACCATCCGGCCCGCCCCGGTGCCGGCGGAACTCGCCGAGGTTCACCGGGGCCGGCTCCGCATCACCGTGGACGAGGACGGGGAGACCAGGGTCCGGGAGCCCTACCTCATCACCGCGCCGCTGGCGGGTCAGCTGGAGCGCATCGCCCTCGACCCCGGGGACGCCGTGGAGGCCGGGGACGTTCTCGCGGCGATCCAGCCCGCCTGGCCGGAGTTGCTCGACCCCCGATCCGAGGCCGAGGCCCGCGCCCGCTATCGCGCCGCTGACGCCCGGTTCGCCCGGGGCGAGAGCGATTTCGAGGTGGCCCGGGCCGAACTCGAGAAATGGGAGCGCTACCTCCGACGGGACGAGGCCAGGCTTCGCTCGGGCAACATCTCCGGGCCGATGCTGGAGGACACCCGTCTCGCCCTCCGCGTGGCTCGCGGTCAGGCCAAGGCCGCGGAATCGGCTCTCGAGGTCCTTCAGTTCGAGCGCGACGTGGCGGAGGCGGCCCTCCAGTTTTTTCCGCCCGCGAGTGGCGAAGAAGGCGGCGGCGTGGGAGGCGCCCGTCTCGAGGTCCGGTCCCCCATCGGGGGCGTGGTGCTGAGACGTTTCCTGGAGAGCCGCGCCACGGTTCCCGCGGGGGAACATCTCCTGGAGGTGGGCGATCCCCGGGACCTGGAGATCCGCATCGACGTGCTCTCCCAGGATGCGGTGCGCATCCGCCCGGGCCAGCAGATGATCGTCGAGCGCTGGGGCGGCAAGGTCGACCTCGCGGCTACCGTCCGGCTGGTGGAACCCTCTGCCTTCACCAAGGTATCCGCTCTCGGGGTGGAGGAACAGCGGGTGTATGTCTACGCCGATTTCACCGGCGACCGGCCCGAGGACGGGATGGGACTGGGTGACGGGTACCGGATCGAGGCCCGGATCGTCGTCTGGGAAAAGGCCGATGCCCTGATCGTGCCCGCGGGCGCCCTTTTCCGGGTGGACGGCGCGTGGCGCGTCTTCCGGTTGACCGAGAGGAAAGCGGTGGAGACGCCAGTCGAGATCGGCCGGAACAACGGGATCGAGGCCGAGATTCTCTCCGGTTTGGAGGAGGGCGACCGAGTCGTGCTGCATCCGGGAGATCGCATCGCGGAAGGGGTCATCGTCGAACCGCGCGATTCCTGAAGACGATGCGACCACGCGCGCTGCGCCCCTAACCGGCAGCCTCTTCTTCCATCTCCTTGAGCTTGCGTTGCATGGTCCGTCGCGAGATCCCGAGCAGCCGGGCCGCCTCGGTGCGATTGCCCCGGGTGCGATCCAGGGCGATGCGGATGTAGCGAGACTCCATCCGGCTCAGGTTGAGGTCGCTGAAGTCGTCGACCTCGTGACGCGAGGACCGTCCTCCGCCACTGCTCCCCTTGTCCTCGAGCAGCAACATGCGCGGTCCCCGGTCTTCCTTGAGGAAGGGGGGCAGATGACGCGCCCCGATTTTGGAGCCATTGCACATCACCACCCCGTGTTCGATCGCGGTGCGCAGCTCGCGCACGTTTCCCGGCCAGTCGTAGGCGAGGAGCAACTGCTGGGCTTCGACCGTCAGCTCCAGCTTCTTCCGGTTCTCCCGGCGGCAGAACTCGTCGAGAAAGGCGTCGACCAGGAGGATGATATCCTCCTTGCGCTCCCGCAGCGGGGGCATGTGGATGCGCACCACGTTGAGGCGGAAATAGAGGTCGTCGCGGAATTTGCCCTCCTGCACCAGTTCGAGCAGGTTCTTGTTGGTGGCCGCGACCAGCCTGACGTCCACCTGGATCGTCTTGTTGCTGCCGATTCGTTCGATGGTGCGCTCGCCCAGGGCGCGGAGCAGTTTCACCTGGGTCTCCTGGTCGATTTCTCCGATCTCGTCGAGAAACAGGGTGCCCCCGTTGGCCTCCTCGAATCGCCCGATACGCCGCTCCGTGGCCCCGGTGAAGGCCCCGCGCTCGTGCCCGAAAAGTTCGCTCTCGAGCAACTGCTTGTTCAGACCGGCGCAGTGCACCGACATCATCCTGGCCCGCGGCCGTCCACTGAGGTTGTGGATCGCCCGGCTGATCAGCTCCTTTCCCGTGCCGGTCTCCCCCTCGATCAGAACGGTGGCCTTGGTGGGAGCCACCTGGCGGACCATGTCGAAGACCGGCTTCATCGCCAGGGAATTGCCCACGATATTCTCCAGCCCAAATCGCTCGTCCACCTGGACCCTGAGGGCCGCGACCTCGTCCTCGGTGGTCCGGCTGCGTATCGCCCTCTTGATCACGATCTCGAGTTCGTCGATGTTCAGCGGCTTGCTGATGTAATCGTAGGCGCCGCGTTTCATCGCCTCGACGGCAACGTCCTCCGATCCGAAAGCAGTCATGAGCAGACAAACCGGAGGACGGGGCAGAGTGAGGGCTTTCTCGATGAGGTCGATGCCGTTCTCCCCGCCGAGGCGGAGGTCGGTCAGCATCACGTCGACGGACTCGCTGCGCAGCACCTCGACGGCCTCGCGGCTGTTCGCCGCGACATAGATGTCGAACTCCTCCTCGAGCGACATGCGAAGCCCCTCGCGGGTGTGCTTCTCGTCGTCGACGACGAGCACGACTTTGTCGAAGAAATCCATGGTTCAACGCACCGCGACCGAGCCCTCCCCCCGGGTTCTCGGGGAGCCGACCACCCTCGCGTCGGGTCCCGTCGGGCGGATTGCTGGCTCACGGTCTCTCATCTCATCCTGGGCTGCCCCCCTACCCCGGCACACTGTCCACGTCGATGAATCGGGTGGAACTCTCCGGAGGCAGGAAGCGAATCTGTTTCTCCGCCCGGGGCAGTTGCACTTTCACCGTCGTTCCCTCGTTGGCGCGGCTGTCGAACTCGATCTGTCCCCCGTGCTCGCGTACGATCCGGTGAACCACCAGCAGTCCCAGGCCGGAGCCCGATTTCTTCGTGGTGAAGTAGGGCTCGAACACTTTGCCCACCTGCCCGGAGGGAACGCCGGGACCGTTGTCGTCAAAGCGAATCGTCACGTTGTAGTCGTCGTAGGACACACTGATGATGATGCTCCCGTCGGTGCCGATCGCCTGGGCACTGTTGCGGATCAGGTTGTAGAAAACCTGTTTCATCTGGTCCGGGTCCACCGAAATCCGGGGAACCGACCGCTCCTCCTGCAGCGTGATGGTGATGTTGCGGTCGCGGACCTCCTGCCCGAGAAAGGCGACGGCCTGGGAGAGCAACTCATTGATGTCGACCTTCTCGAACCGGGGTTGGGTCGGCCGCACCGCTCCGAGAAACTTCTCCACGATGAAATTGAGCCGTTTGATCTCGCTGCGGGTGATGTCCAGCGACTCGAGCAGATCCGACGCGAGTTCCGGCGGAGCGGTTTTTCGGATTTTCCGGTCGAGCAGTTGAAGGTGAATGTTCAGGGAATTCAGGGGATTGCCCAACTCGTGGGCGACTCCGGCGGCCAGCATGGTCAACGCCGCCACCCGCTCCGATTCCAATTCCTCCTGCTGGAGGCGCCGCGTGCGGGTGTCGTCCCGGAGGATCAACACGTAACCGCCCGTCTCGATCCGGCCCGATTCGCCCGATTGTTCCAGCGGAGAAATATAAAAATTGAGGTAGCGATGCTCGGGATAAAAGACCTCGAGATCGCGGTTCACGGTTCGCTTGCTCTCGACCATGGCCTCCCACTGGATCTCGGGGAAGGCGTCCGCGAGATTCTGGCCGACGATCTCCCCGCGGGTGAACCCGAAAAATTCGAGCGCCGCCCGGTTGACGTAGTGGATGGTGCCCCGCATGCCCGCCACCACGATCCCCTCCTGCAGGGTATCGAATACACTTTCGAGAAAGCCTTTCTCCTGCACCGCTTTCAGCACGTAGCGCTGCACCTCTTCGGGGTCGACCCGATCCAGTTTCTCGATAAGCTTGTCGAGGAATCCGCTCTTCATCGCTGAAACAACACTGACTTCCCCATGCTATGAATAAAGACCATCCGGATGATCAGAACGCGTTCCCCGAGGTCAGGCTGGTGCTGGCCACGTTTCCCGATCTCGAGACCGCGCGACAAATTGGCTCAACTCTGGTGGAATCGCAACTGGTCGCCTGCGTGAATCTGATCCCCAACATCGAGTCGATCTACCGCTGGAAAGGCGAGGTCACCCGCGACGCCGAGATTCTCGGCCTGTTCAAGACCACGGAAGACCACCTCGATGCCCTGCGCCGCGCCTTCGTCGACGCTCATCCCTACGAGGTTCCCGAATTCCTCGTGTTGCCCCGGGGGACCAGCGGATTCATGCCCTACCTGGAGTGGGTCGCCGAATCCACCCGCGGGGGAAACTGAGCCGAGGTCACGCCCGAAGCCCCCAGGAGAAACTCGCAACTTTTTTATAATTAACTTTTCCTAATAAATTGGTTTTATTTAACGTCGCAATGCATGAACAGAATGGGTTCGGTTTTCCTCCAGTTTTGAGAAAATTTCGGTTTTTTGTTTGAACAATTGCATCGCAAACATTACATAAAGCTTTACTACTTTGATTTATTAAAAAGTGGGCACTCGACAAATGACAACAAAAACGCATCATCTTCTGCCTGCCCGATACTACCCGCGGTCGAACCAGTTCACGATCCTGGTGGTCGATGACATGGTGGTGAACCGCGTGCTGCTATCGAAGGTACTCACCGCGTCGGGCTATGCGGTGATCGAGGCGGACAGCGGAGAGAAAGCCGTGGAGCTGCTCAAGAACGTGGATACCGTCCCCGACCTGATCATATCGGACGTCGAGATGCCCGGGATGTCGGGTCTGGCCATGACTGATGAGATTCGCCGCCTCGACGGGACAGCGTCCGCTATCCCCATCATCATCGCGTCGGGAAATCCGGACGAGCGGATGGAGCTGGCCGCCTACGAGGTGGGGGCAAACGCTTTTTTGAGTAAGCCCTTCGACCTCCGTGAGCTTCGCGCCGAGGTGCGGGCCTCCATCAAGGGCAGGCGGCTGGAATCCGGGAGAAACTCCCGTCGCCGCAGCCCGCGCCGGGCGGTTCAGGTGAACGAACTGCGCACCCGTCTGAGCTGACCGGGGCACCGCCAATAACGCCGGATTCTGCCCGGAGGGAAGTCATCGAATTTCCCTTCCGGGCATTCACCTCTTGAGTTTCGCGCCGCAACCTGCGATCGTGCCGCCCGATAGATGAGCGGACAGGTGGTGGCATCGACATTGGTATTCGCCAATGCCCAGTGGTTGTGGGTCTGCCTCGGTTTCGGGCTTCTCGCCCTGATCGCGCTCTACCTGTCCTACCGGAAATCCCACCTGACAGGCCCCTGGAAGGCGGCGGCCATCTTCCTCAAGCTCGCTGCCTTCGCCCTGCTGGTCATCTCCCTCCTCGAACCGGTCCGCGTGGAAACGTTTCCCCGGAACGGGTCGAACGACCTCATCATCCTCGCCGACAACTCCGAGGGACTCGCCATCGGGGACGAGGGAGAGAGGATGCGAAAGGCACTGCAAACGCCGGACGAGGACTTCGCTCCGTGGATGGAGGAACTCGACGACCTATTCCGCCTGCAGTTGTATCAGTTCGACCGCCGTCTCAACCGGGTGGACGATTTTTCCGGACTCGATTTCGGGGGTAACGCCTCTTCGGTGCTGACGTCCCTCTCCGGGCTGCGCGATCGCTTCCGCAACCGTCCCCTCGCCGCCATGGTGGTCATCACGGACGGAAACGCCACCGATCTCGCCGCGATGGACTCGGCCATGAAAACGCTCTCTTCGGGGGAAACCGATGCCGCGGAGGTTCCCGTGTTCCCCGTGATCGTGGGCCGGCCGCCGGATCGTCCCGACCTCGCCCTGCAGAGCGTGTCCGTCGCCCAGACCGCCTTCGAGGACGCTCCCGTGCTCGTCCGCATCGAGGCGGAGGCGGCGGGAGAGTTTCCCGGCGGAACCGAGGTCTACGCCCTCGACGAGCAGGGCCTGGAGGTCAAGAGCGAGCCAATCGTCTTCGCCGGCGACGGCGACGTCCGTCGGGGAAATGCCCGGATCGAGATCGCCGGGGTGCCTCCCGGAATCTCCTTTTACACCATCGGGATCCGCCCCGTGGTCAGGGGTGAGGACGACCCGCCACCGCGGGAGGTCACGGAGAAGAACAACCAGCGCATCGTCGCGGTGGACCGGGGGCGGGGACCCTACCCGGTTCTCTATGTTTCGGGCCGGCCCAACTGGGAATACAAATTCCTCCGCCGCGCCATCAGCGAGGATGCCGAAGTCCAGCTGATCGGCCTGATCCGGATCGCCCGGCGCGAGCCCAAGTTCGAGTGGCGCGGGCGAGTCGGAGAATCGGGCAACCCCCTCTTCCGCGGTTTCGGCAAAGACCTCCCCGAGGAGACCCAGAGCTACGACGAGCCGGTGCTCATCCGACTGAACACCCGAAACCGGGAAGAACTGCGGGACGGATTCCCCCGCGACGCGGAGACCCTTTTCTCCGAATACCGCGCCGTCATCCTCGACGATGTCGAAGCCGACCTGCTCTCGGCGGAGCAGCAGAATCTCCTGGAGCGCTTCGTGGCCAAACGGGGAGGTACCGTGATCATGCTCGGCGGCAGGGAGTCGTTTCGCGGGGGCGACTGGGAGAACACCCCGGTGGCCCGGCTGCTTCCGGTCCATCTCGACCGGCTCGACCGCGGCGGTCCGGCACGGTTCGCCACCTTCAATCTCTCCCGCGAGGGTTGGCTGGAACCCTGGATGCGGCTGCGGGACAACGAGGAGGCGGAAACCAACCGTCTCGCCTACATGCCCCAATTCTTCGCGGTGAATCGGGTATCCGCGATCAAGCCCGGTGCCAGCCTGCTCGCCACGGTCACCGACGGCGAAAGGCGCCTCCACCCGGCGGTGGTCATCCAGCGCTTCGGCGAGGGCCGCTCGGGAGCTGTCACCGTGGGGGACTTCTGGCGGTGGGGGATGAAGGATGCCGAATTGCAGGGCGACCTCGCTAAAATGTGGCGCCAGCTGGTGCGTTGGGCCGTGTCGGACGTGCCCGACCGGCTTTCCCTCGACCTGGAGCAGGTCTCCGATGGCACCCTGCCCCTGACCCGCTTCCGCGCCCGGGTCCGCACCCGCGAGTTTCTGCCGCAGGACGACGCGACGGTGCGCTTCTCGCTCCGGGTGCCGGGTTCGACCGAGCCCGCGCCCATCTCCGGCGAGCCCAGCCTGGAGGAGGCGGGAGTCTTCACCGCCGACCATTTTCTGGAGGCGGCGGGAGGTTACCGGCTGGAGACGACCGCCCGCGACGGCGAGGGCGCTCTCATCGGCGAACGGGAGAGCGGCTGGGCCTTCAATCCCGAAGCCGAGGAGTTTCGCTCCCTGCAGCCGAACCGCGAACTCCTGGAAAAGCTCGCCGAGGCCAGCGGGGGATCGGTTCTCGAGCTGGACGAGCTGCCTTCCCTGCCCGCTCGTCTGGCCGGCCTGAACGTTCCCGTGACCGATACCCGCCAGCGTCCCTTCTGGCACGCGCCGTGGGCATTTTGCGCCGCCCTGCTCTGCCTGGTGGGCGAGTGGGGCATCCGGCGATGGAAAGGAGCCCTGTGATGATCCGGTTCGTTCTCTGCGCGCTGTTGCTCTGCTGGGGTGCCTTCGCCCCGGCGCGCGAGGTGCTCATCGTGGTCGGTCTCGGCGGCGCCGAGGAGTACCGCGAGGCGTTCGAGGAGAGCATCGACCACTGGGAGACGGCCTGTGCCGCCGCCGGCGTTCCCCTGGAGGTGATCGGCGATCTGACCCGTCCCGCGGGGGACCCGTCGGTCAAGGAGGCCTTGAGGAAGAGACTGAAAGCCGTCGGCGAAGGCGAGCTCTGGCTCATCCTCATCGGGCACGGGACCTTCGACGGCCGGGCCGCCAAGTTCAATGTCGCCGGCGAGGATTTCTCCTCGAAGGAACTCGGGGAATGGTGCCGGGAGATCTCCGGTGATCTCGTGGTGGTGAACACCGCCTCGGCCAGCGCCCCTTTCGTGCGGGAACTCTCCGGGGAGAACCGGACCGTCATCACCGCGACGAAGAGTGCCAGCGAAATCTACTACGCCCGGTTCGGCAGCTTTTTCGCGGAGGCGGTCACAGGCCTGGAGGAGGCCGATATCGACAACGACGAGCAGGTATCCCTGCTGGAGTGCTTCCTCTACGGGGCCAAGCGAGTGCGGGAGTTTTACGAAAAGGAGGGCCGCCTCGCCACGGAGCATGCCCTGCTGGACGACAACGGCGACGGGCTGGCCACCCGAGCCGAGTGGTTCGAGGGCACTACGGCAACGAGGGTTGCCAAAGACGGTGCCGACCCCGATGGTCTCCGCTCGATGCAACAGGTGCTGGTGCCGAACGATCTCGAGCGAAATTTCCCCCCCGAACTGCGCCGACGCCGGGACCGGTTGGAGCGCGAGGTCCGGCTCCTGCGCCGCAACCGGGCCGAGACCGACGAAGACGAATACTACGAAAAGATGGAGAGTCTCCTCACCGAACTGGCCCGGATTTATCGGGAGGTCGAGGAGATGCCTCAGCCAGAAGAATGAAGCCGTCATTCGATCCGGGCAAACGGTCCAGTCTGTCCTCCGGCGCCAGGTACGCCGCGGGCATCCTTTTCTTCGCTCTCGGTATCTTTTCCATCTGGGCTCCGGTGCAGCCGGAGTGGGTGAAATGGGTCGTGGGAGGAACCGGATTCCTCGGATTCGGTCTGCTGGTTTTCTGGAAAGCGAAAGAGAGAGACGAGTTGGACCAGGAGGAACTGGTCGCGATGGCTCGCCAGGCCATCAAGACCGAATCGGCTCGGCTCGCCAGCAAAAAGGAAGAGTTGGAGCGTTTCCTCATGGCCTACGGGGAGTGGATGGAGTTTCCCGATTTCGAGGAGCACCGCCAGATCCGGTGGGACGGAACCCTGCCCGAGGCGGACATGCGCATCGCGGAGATCGTGGACCAGAAATCGGATGAGATGCTCGCCGCCTTTTCCCGGAATGAATACTGGGAGGAAGGCAAGTTCCAGACCCGGAAGCTTTTCCTCGACCTTTTTTCCTTCATGGAATCCATCGCCAAGGTCTATCACCCCGAGGCGGAGAAACCGATCCTGGAGACGAATCTCGAGTCCTTTCTCAAAGCGATCAACCGCGCTTCCCTCCAGGTAATCCTGCTGCTCGAGGAGGTGCCTCTCTTCGACGTCAAGGAGATGAACATCCGCAAGACCACCGATGCGGTGCGCAAGGCGAGCAAGGTCTATCGGAGATACGAGGAGATCCAGCCCTACCTGGAGCCCGTGCGTTACCTCTGGCAGGGAAGCAAATTTCTCCTCTCCTCCAATCCCCTGATGGTGGCGGGTTGGATCGCGGGATCGGAGCTGCTGTGGAAGGGGGGCAAAAAGCTGGGCAAGAAAGCGATGGACGCCTACCTCCTCAGCCTGATGCGCCAGAGCCTGGGCATCATCGCCTGGGAGACGGCGGGCATCTACGACAAGAGCTTCCGCTACCGCAGTCCGGACTGGATCTACGGCCTGGAGCTGGTTCATTTTGCGAGCAAGTTCGAGCCGACCATCGACATCCTCCGGGCGGTGTTTCAGGAATTGGGCAAGCTCCCCCTGCGCAGCAGCTACGACCGAATTTTCCTCTATCGTTGCGTGGCCAATCACGTGAGTTCCAAGCCCGACCGCTTCGACCAGATCGAGTGGGTCTCCCTGGAGATGGCCCGGGACATCGCCGACCGCCTCGTCGCCTTCGCCGAAAAGGTGCTCGACCGCGAGGACCGCGACTCGAAGAAATTCCGTTCCTGGAAAGCAGAGGTGACCGCCCGCCTCGGCCTGCCCGGAGAGGCGGAGGAGGAACCCGAGGAAACGGCAAGTCATTGAATGCGCCGGTGGGCAATCGCGTCACCCGGTTTAGGGTCGCTTCCATGAAACGATTTTTTCTCCTCTGCGCCACAATCCTCCTCGCCGCTCCCGCCGTGCCCGCGCGGGAAGCGACCAACGTGCTCTGGATCTATCTGGAGGACGTGAGCGGTTGGTTCCGTTGTTATGGTGACGAGATCATCGAGACGCCGCATATCGACGCACTGGCCCGTTCGGGGACCCGTTTCGATCGTTTCTATACCCCGGCGGGAGTCTGCTCCGCGACTCGCTCTGCCATCGTCACGGGGATGATGCAGACCACCATCGGGGCGCACCACCACCGCAGTTGTCGCCCGAGTTTCCGCGGCATGGACATGGGTGAATTCGACGAGAACATTCTGCCCGACACGGTGGTTCCCCTGCCCAAACTCTTTCGCCAGAACGGTTTCTGGACCTTCAACGACGGGGGCAAGGACGACTACAATTTCACTTTCGACCTTGAGGAATTCTATGACAGCGGGCCCCACCGGGGCTGGGGTCCGGGGCGCTTCATCGACGGGACCTGCCTCGACGGCATCGGCGAGGGCCAGGCCTTCTTCGGCCAGATCCAGCTCGGCGGCGGAAAGCTGGGCCGACGGGTGACCGAGACGGTGGATCGTGCCGCAGTCCCGGTTCCCCCCTACTACCCGGATGTCCCCGAGGTGCGCGAGGAGATCGCGCACCACTACGACTGCCTTCTCATGACCGATCGCCAGGTCGGCGACATCGTGAAGACCCTGGAGGAAAAGGGCCTGCGCGAGAGCACCCTGATCTTTCTCTTCAGCGACCACGGAATGAAGCTGCACCGGCACAAACAGTTCCTCTACGAAGGGGGAATCCAGATGCCGCTGATCGTATCCGGTCCCGGCGTCGAGGCGGGAGCGGTGCGGGACGATCTCATCAGCGGCATCGACATCTCCGCGGCGACCATCGCCGCCGCCGGTCTGGAGATTCCCGAGACCATGGAGGGCCGGAACTTTCTCGCCGCCGACTACGAGCCCAGAGACTATGTGATCGCGGCCCGGGACCGGTGCGACTACACCATCGAAAAGATCCGGGCCGTGGTCACGCCGCGCTACAAGTACCTGCGCAACTACCTGACCGATCGCCCCTACATGCAGCCGACCTACAAGGACGAGTGGGAGGTGAGCAAAAAATTCCGCGAGATGATGGCCCGGGGGGAGATGAACGAGACCCAGCTCATCTTCTTTGGAGAGGATCGCGTCCCTGAAGAGTTTTACGATCTGGAGAACGATCCCCACGAGATCAACAATCTCGCCGGGGATCCGGCCCACGCCGAGGCCCTGGAGAGGCACCGCAAGATCCTCCAGGATTGGATCGCCGAGACCGGGGACAAGGGCATGGAACCCGAGTCCGACATCGGGCTCATCTGTACCCTGAAGCGGTGGGGAGACAAATGCGTGAATCCCGAATACGACCGGGTGAGGGATGCGGTGGTGGTCGGTGGTCAGTGATCAGTATTCAGTATTCAGTATTCAGTAACAGCCTGACGAATAAGATCCAACTACGAGGAATGGGTTTATCTCTCAAACAGTCAGCAAAAATGTCCGGAGTTCGAAGATTTGTCTTCGAATTTTGGGCATTGAACACCTCGCTTGCATTACTTGCTTGTTGTTTTGCGCAATCGAACGAGGAAGACGCGGGTGAAGCTAAGGCCCTCGCCATTCCCAACATTGGATTTGATTACACAATCAACGTGGGAAAGATGCCGCCCTTTCAATGCAGTTTTCTGCTCCTCGACGGCAGGTTTCATTCCCGGCAGCAACAAAAGGACAGCCAAAAGGTTTCTCTTTTTACCTACGATGGGGCTCAGTTTCGTCATTTCGACCATAGGAACTCCCATCTCGATATATCGAGCAGCTTCGAAAAGATTTCGAATCGGGCAGGGCGGCACTGGCAAATGAACCCTCTTTTTTGCCCATGGCTTCACCTGATCAACCCGAAAGATCTCCAGCAGCAGGTTGGGCTTGGAGCCTACGAAGAGTTTTCTGCCTTGTCAGAGACGTGGCGCCGGGAAAGGTACGGGTTCAGTTTTGAAAACTTCACCGGAAAACGGGTGAGTGTTTTTATCAGTTCGGGAGAGCGGTATCCTACCAAGGTGATCATTCCCTGGAGAAATAACCACGAGATGGTTCTCACCGTGTCGTTCGAGGAGTTTGCGTGGGGAAAATTGCCTTCCCGGATAGAGATGAAGAGCTCCGACCCCAAAAGCATTTTCAACTACGTGGTTTCTGTGGATCTGGATTCCGTGTTGATTGGTGACGAGATGCCCGCCTCTCATTTCGAGATTCCTCAGGCAGTAGCCGCAACAGTGATGGATCACGATTTCAAACCACCGGGACCATAGAGAAGAAATGGGGTGGGCTGTTCCTTGCCCTTGTCACTGCTGGCTATTTTGCTAGCGAATGGTGGCTCCCAAAACTGATGGCACCTACTGATCCGGAGCTGGGTTTGTTGTCACCCCGACCTGCCCAAACGCCGGATCTACGACATGAGGAGGGAAGAACCGCCCCGAAATGACGGCGAGTCGTTCGAGGAAGCGATGTCGGCCGGAACGTTGATTACCTGATTGTCGGAGCCCACGCCTTGGCGTGGTATGGGTTCCCCAATTCACCCCGATCAAGCAGGATTCTCCGATGTTGAGAAATCCAGGGCGCCCCGCTATGACTTCTCGTGGAACCAACAATAAGAGCAGCCCGAGCGGATCAACACCTTGCAGCCAGGTATGGGACATTCGACAACGTTCAATTCGTCGAGTTCCCCTGAGGCAATACGAGAAATTTCCGCACAGGTGAGTTCAATCTGCCAGGGCCAGGTAACCTCCAGCTTGGGCCAATCGCCACTTTCCAGGGTCCACCGTTCAAGGGAACCGTCAGTGGCCACCGCTTTGCCCGCATCCTGCTTGCTAAAGAAGACGCCCCCGCGAAAGGCCTCTGCATCAAATGCCGCAGCTTTCCGAGCATCCTCGAATTCTTGAGCAAGAAGAATCAGGAGATCCGGAAGACGACGTTTCATTCGCCGGCAGGGAGTTGCTTTTTCAAGGCAGAAATGCAAGCCGCCTGCGACCGTGGGGATGGATAGGGTCTCCAGTCGTTGCGGGCCATGGGGCCGGCGGATCCTCCATGATTGATGCTCCAGACCGCGAAGAGGGTCTTCTTGTCAGGCATCAGGAGCGTCGTGGGGTGGCCCTGAAAGACTGGTTTGGTTCCGGCGGCAGTAATGGCTTGCCGGTCGGTCTCTCCGGAAATGTCGACGAAAGGGAGATCGGGTCCGTCTTCGGCGATCGTGATCCTGCAGATCGCAACAAGAAGCAGCGATAGAGGGAGGCATTTCATGGACCTTTGTCAGGAAGAAAATGGGGGTTCGGATGCATCGACTCGGCACGGATGGATTGGCGCCACTCCTGCAGAATCTCCTGAAGAGTGGCGACGGTTTCGGATGTGGTGGTAGAGAGATCTTCGCTTTCCCCGGGATCGCTGGAAAGGTCGTAGAGTTCGACCCGGTCCTGGTCGAGGAACTCGATCAGCTCCCATTTCCCCTCGCGAACCATCGATACCGGGTGGCTGTGGGGGTGGCGATTGTAGTGGGGATAGTGCCAAAAGAGCGGCCGGTTCGGGAATTCCCCGGTGCCCTCGAGGAGAGGGGAAAGGTCGACTCCGTCGAGCTCCGGCTGATTGGAGACCTCAACTTTCGTGCGGGAGAGCAGGGTGGGGTAGAGATCGTTCGTGATCACCGGTGTCTCACAGATCTCTCCGGATCGCACTCCGGGCCCGCTCACGATCAGGGGGACACGGATGCCCCCCTCGTAGTGGGATCCCTTGTTGGCACGCAGAGGAGAATTGTCCGTGGCTCCGGCGAAACCTCCGTTGTCCGAGGTGAACACGATGAGGGTGTGGTCGAGCATCCGTGTCTTCCCGAGATGCTCCAGGATTCGACCTACGCTGTCATCGACACTCTCGACCATGGCAGCGTAAGCGGGGTTCCCCTGTCGTTGTGCCTTCGGGACGGCCTCATATCGGGCGATCTTTTCTGCTTTCGCCTGCAGGGGGGTATGGACGGAATAGTAGGGGAAGTAGAGAAAGAAAGGCTCCTCACCGATCAACGAGATGGCTTCGTCGGTCAGTCGATCCGTCAGGTATTCGCCGGGCTCCCCGTCCGGGAGAGTCTCCTTGAGAACCTTGTGACTCGTCGTGGGAATGCTCCAGGTTCCTCGATACGGGAAGAAGTAGCTGCCGGGAGCCCCGTGCTCCTGTCCGGCCACGTTGACGTCGAATCCGTGGTGTTCCGGCAGGGAGAAAGGAGCGCCACCGAGATGCCACTTGCCGACGTGGATCGTTCGGTAACCGGATTCACGGAGGGCTTCGGCAAGGGTGATCTCCTCGAGCGGGAGGCTGCGGAGAAATCGCCCCTCCCGGAGCCGGTGTTCCTCCGGATCCCATCGTCCCGCGGGGAGCCACTGGGTCAGGAGGAGTCGAGCCGGATACCTGCCGGTGAGGATGCTGGCCCGGGTCGGAGTGCAGATCGCAGCGGCGGCATAGGCCTGGGTAAAACGCACTCCCTGCTCCGCGAGGGAGTCGATGTGAGGGGTCTGGTAGTAGTCGCTTCCCTGGCAACCGAGATCCTTCCAGCCAAGATCGTCCACCACGATGAGAACGATGTTGGGCCGTTGTTCCTCCGCACCAACAAACCCGCTCATGAGAGTGAGTCCAATCAGGGTAGCAAAGAGGGTTCGGGAAAGCATGGGTGAAGTTTGTCGGGAAGTTCTCGAAAAGGCAATCAAAGGCTGCCAGTGGTAAATCGTTCACAGGTGACGGGGTCTGGTTTCAAGGGGAGAAAACACGCGGCCCAGGCAGTGGACACCAGTTCTTGTTGAGGGTAGCTGGCCGACTGCTAAGACAACGGCGTCGGATCCGCCCCGGTTGGCTTTTTTGCATAAGAGAATCGGTGGCTCGTCGTACACAGTAGCGCCTTTCGACCTGCCATGATTCTCCATCGCCGATTTTCCATCGTCACCCTGCTCTTTCTCGCCCTCGGCCTCACGGCCTGCCACACCCGGAATCCCCGCGAGGGTGCCCTGGGCGGGGCCGCGGTCGGCGCCGTGACCGGTGCCATCCTCGACAGCGACGACGGCGGGGTCGGTGGAGCCGTCGCCGGAGGAGTGATTGGCGGGGTCGCCGGGGCTGCCGCCGCCAACCACCGAGCCAAACGAGACGAACAGCGTCGCCGGACCCAGCAACAGCAGCCCAAACCTCCCACCTACGGATACCCCAGCCCATACAACGACCCCTACCAGGCGCCGCCCCCGCCCCCGCCCCAGACCAAGTCGCCCTACTACTACTGAGACAGCGCGAGTCCCCGACCCGGGCTCAGACCAACCCGGCGAGGCTGCGCGCATACTCTAGGGTATCGATCTCGGCCGGCGTCTTGTCCCGCCGAATCGTCTTGATCCGGGGGAAACGGAGAGAGAGTCCCGAATCGTGGCGCCGGCTCGGCTGGATCGAATCGAAGGCCACCTCCAGGACCACGTTCGGTTCGACCGTGTGAACCCGACGTTTCACCGAGAGACTGTGAGCCAAAAAATGCTCGGTGAGCGCCTCGATCTCCTCGTCGGTGAGACCGGAGTAGGCCTTCCCGATGACGCGGAGGGCGCCGCTGTCCTCCTCCCGCACGGCGAAGGTGTAGTCGCTGAGCACATGCGAGCGTTTGCCATGCCCCTGCTGGGCCTTCACCACGACCACGTCGAGTGTCGCCGCCGCCTTTTTCAGCTTCAGCCAGGCCTTTCCCCTGCGGCCCGGCAGGTAGGTCGATTCCGGATCCTTGGCGATGAGCCCCTCGTTCCCTCGCTGCCGGGAGGCAAAAAATTCCCGGTCGATCTCGCCGGCAGAAGACACCCGCACCACCCCGGCGCGCCCCAGAACATCCGGCAGTTCGAGTCGTTCCAACTCCTCCCGGCGCCGGCACAACGGTTCTTCGGTAAAGAGAGCGCCATTCTTCCACAGCAGATCGAAGGCGATGAACCTCACCGGTACCGCCTCACCGAGAAAGAGATCTCCCTCGACCCGCTTCCGGCCCAAGCGTTTCTGCAGATCGAAGAAACTCAACCTGCGTCCCTCGGCATAGGCGATGATCTCCCCGTCGAGAACCACATCGTCCGGGATGCGGAGAGCCGCCTCGACCAACTCCGGAAACTCGTGGGAGAGGGACCGCAAATCGCGGGAGAACCACTCCGCCCGGTCTCCGGCCTTGTGCACCTGAGCCCGGATTCCGTCAAATTTGTCCTCCAGCCAGACGTCCACACCGTCCGACCCGGAGAGCCGATCGAAAATCGCCTCGGCGGTGGGCTCGGGACTCGCCAGCATGGCGGCGAGAGGATGGAAGGGGGCAAATCGCCAATCGCCAATCCGGCCCTCAAGGGCGAGACGAGCCGTCCGGCCGAGATGACCACAATACATCTGGGCTTTTCTCACCTCCCCCGGATCGCAGGCGAAGGCCTCGGCGATGGCCTCCTCGATGAGCCCCTCCTTCAAACCGATGCGGAGATCTCCGAGCAGGATGGACACGAGCAGGGCCGATTCGGCGGGGCTCTGCCGAGAAAAGCGCTCGACCAGCCGTTGTTCCTTGCCCGTCGGAGAAGGATCGGCGGCGATCGCGGTAAAGAACTCGCCCACCTCGGCGATCGCCATCTCTTCGGTGCCCCCCTTTCCCTGGAGCACAAGGTAGGCGGTGCGGGCGCCGTCGGCCTGCGAAGCCGAAATCTCGCGGAACGCTCCCTCGGACATTCCCGATACCCGCGCCAGAGCGCGGCGGATCAGGGCCCAACCGGTCTGGGTGGCCCGCCGACGATCGCTCCCGGCGGGAGGAAAGCACCTCCCACTCAAGTAGAGGCAAACCCGTTCCAGGCACTCGCCGGGGAGCGACCGGAGATATGCCGCGAGGATGGACCGCTTTTTCCCCTTCTCGCCCCGATTCCCGATGCGCTCGCAGACGGCGGCCAGCTCGGCGAGTTCGCCCCGTCCCTCCCCCCGGGATATCCCGGCCCGGGCAACTGCTCCGACGGAGGACGGAAGATTCAGGTCGAGCTCGAGCTGATTCTGTCCGATCAGGGACCAGGCCTCGTGGCCGCGCGCCCGGAGGTCGGTGGCGAATTCCGCCGCCGATCCGTGGAGGGTGAAGACCTGATCCGGATCGACCGCCTCGACAAAGGCGAGCAGATCGTCATACCCCGCGTGGTCGGAGA
Source organism: uncultured Akkermansia sp. (assembly GCA_964562825.1). Classification (GTDB taxonomy): domain Bacteria; phylum Verrucomicrobiota; class Verrucomicrobiia; order Verrucomicrobiales; family DEV007; genus Arctic95D-9. Next base: position 44,144 of record CAZLUZ010000004.1, on the reverse strand, counting down.
GGGGGAAGACCTCGTCCACCCGGTATCGGAAGCGGGCCCCCGGGTGCATGGCCCAGCCCGTCGCCACCGCAGTGCGCGCTCCCTTCAGGTTGCGCACGGCGCGCGACTTGTTCGCATTCGGCGGGATGACCACCACACTCCCCTCGGGAGGACGTTCCTTCGGGTCGAAAAGTTCGCAGTCCGGAAGCTCGAAACCCAGCTCCGTCACGGCCCGGTTCATCCGTTTCACCGCCTGGTGGACCTGGAAGGAAACCCCGGGATGATGGCGCCGAACCTGTGCGATCAGTTCCTGCGCTTTCCCCAGGGAATAACCCTGCAGCACCGGAATCTCCCCCTCGTCGAGGGTCATGCGGACGAAGGAAGCCAGGTGCCGGATCGTCTCCTCGTTGGGCGGAAAGCAGAACCGCGGCAGGCCGTAGGTCGTCTCCATGATGAGCAAATCGGCTCGGGGAATCTCGATTTTTTCTGCGGTGAGCGATTCCCGCGTCTTGAAGTCCCCGGTGTAGAGGAGCGAACCGCCACCCTCGAGGTCCTCCACGAGCAGCTGGGCCGATCCGGCGATATGACCGGCGGGCAACACGGTGAAGCGGAACCCCCGCTCCTCGCACGATTCGCCAAAGTCGAGAACGAGGTATTCGGCATCTCTCAGACCGTAGCGGGCCCGGATGAGTTGGTGCGTCCCCCGCGAGCACAGAATGCGCTGGTGCGGGGCAAAATGGTCGGCATGGGCGTGGGACACGAAGGCGAAAGGTCGGGCCCCATGAGGGTCCAGCCACAGATCCGCCGCTGTGAGAAACACAGCGCCGCGGTAATCGAAGGAAAATCTGGGATTCGTCTTCAAAAAAGGCAAAATCGACACAAATCGTGTCAAAGAAAAAAGAGATTTTGTGCGTGACAAGGCGCGGGACTGGACCGACTTATGACACTAACCGGTTTCCGATGAAGCGTTCGGTTCGACCAATCTTACCCCTCATTTCTCTGTGGCTCGCGGTTGTGACGCTGTTTCTGACGTCGTGCACCGTTCCCACCGGCGCTCACATCACCAAGGTAAATCCCTACCATCTCCGTCCCGGAGTCCAGCCGACGACCGAGGAGGACATGATCGACTTCGAATATCGCCGCAAGGTCCGGGGTGCGGTGACCGCCGAAGATTATTACGACCGCTACGGCAATTATTTCACTGTTTTCTGGCGGACAGACCGGAGAGATCTTCCGGTGACGATTCGCCTCGAGTACCGCCAAGCCAGCACGGGTCCCCGAATTTTTGCGTTGGAGCATCTCTGCGAGGCTCCCACTCGGAGCAACACTACAGAATTCCGCATCGTCGGTGACGAATACGCGCAGGGCGGAGCGGTCACCCAGTGGAAGGCGTCCATCATGCAGGACGACGTGGTGGTCGACGAATTCAAATCCTTTCTCTGGCAGTAAGGTGAACACCTCCCCTCCAACGTCTCAGTTATCCGGTCCGGGGAGGTGCCACGAGAGACACGACAACCGGCCCGGGGACGTAACCTCCTTCGACTCTTTTCATTCAACCGATTGCCCCCGTGAATTCTGACACCTCCATATTTGTCGGCAGGCTGGACAATGTGGTTTGGGTCCGGATCGAGGGTATCGCCACCAAGGACACCAGTTGCGGCATCCGCCAGTACTTTTCGGAGTCGCTCAAGGAAGGCCACCGGGAGTTCATCATCGACCTCGAGGAGTGTCGGATGATCGATTCCACCTTCATCGGTATCCTCACCGGTCTGGCGGGCAAACTCGAGGAGGGCGCGGTGAAGGTGATTCATCCCAACGAGAGAAACCAGAAGTCGATCTGCAAACTGGGTCTGAACACTCTCATTACGCTCGAGCCCGACGGGGTTGAGTCCGAGGACGAGGCGAGAACCCGGCTCGACCCGCTCCTGGACGATGAGCGCGAGAGGGTGCAACAGGCCGCCGTCATCCTGCAGGCTCACGAGGAACTCAGCAGCATCAACGAACGGAACGCGGCGGATTTCAAGGACGTGTTGGACTACCTGAGAAGGGACCTGGAAAGCATCACCAAGAACTGATCTTTCCCCCCTTTCGGATGGAACACGTCTTCTATCTTTCCCTGATTGTGGGCGGATTCTCTCTGCTCCTTTTCCTCTGGCATCGGGAGCGTACTTCTGCCCAGCGTGCCATCCGGGAGAGAGAGGAGATCGAAATCGAAGAACACCGCATGTTCGATTTCCTTCACGGTCTTGGGGAGGAGTTGCTCCAGGACAGTTCTCCCCCGAACATGCACCGCTACATCGTGAACGGCGTGCCGAAAGTCGTCGGGGGCGATGCTGCGGTGCTCTACCTCGTGGACGACCGGGAGGATCAACTGATCCCGGTCTGCCTGAGCCAACGCACCGCGCCGATCCTCCGTCTCCCGCGCGGTCTGCAGGAGGCCGAAGACGAAGAGGCTCTCGCCACCAAATACCGCGCCCACATCCGCCTCTCTCCCATGCAGAGGGGCATCGGGGTGATCGGCCGCACCATCGAGGGCCGTTCCGTCCAGATGATTGAGGATCTGGCGACCCATTTCCAACCCGGACACGAAGCCTTCCACAAGGGCGTCAGCATGATCTCGGCTCCCCTGGTCTACGCCAACAAGCCGATCGGAGTGATCGCGGTGACCCGCGACGGAGGGCAGCCTTTCTCCCGCAACGATCGCGATGTCTTTGAGAGTGTGACCGAACAATGCTCTTTCGCCCTGGGCAGCGCCATCATTCACGCCGAGGCCTTCGAAAAACGGCGGCTGGAACGCGAACTGGCCCAGGCCAGCGAGATCCAGCGAATTCTTCTCCCGAAAAAGAGCCCCGAACTGAGCGACTTCCGCCTCGCGGCGGCCTACCGGGCGGCACGGCACGTGAGCGGCGACTACTATGACTATGTTCGGGTCGACCGCGACCACTATGGGGTGGCCATCGCCGACGTCTGTGGCAAGGGGATCGCCGCCTCCCTCATCATGGCGATGTGCCGGTCCTCGCTCCGCTCCAACTGCCCCGACAACCTCTCGCCCGCCTCGGTGCTCCACCAGGTGAACTCCTCGATTTTTCCCGACATCCGCGAGGACATGTTCGTCAGCTTTCTCTACCTGATCCTCGAGCGGGACTCGAAGGTGGTCCGGATCGCCAGTGCCGGCCACGAACCTCCCCTGATCCGCCGATCGGCCACGGGGGAGGTGGTCTCGGAGGAGCTTTCCGGACTCGCCGTGGGGGTGGACAAGGGCTCGGTCTTTCAGCGGGTGGTCAAGGATCACCAGTTGACCATGGAGTCGGGCGATATCGTGCTGCTGTACACCGACGGTCTCATCGAGGCGACCAACCGCATCGGCGAGGAATACGGCATCAAGCGCTTCGTCGATTCCTTCTCCCGAGCCCCCGCCGCCAGCGCCCGTCAGGTGCTGAATTTTCTCCTCGCCGAGATCGATGCCTTCCAGCGAGGCTCCATGGTCATCGATGACATGACCTTGATTGCCCTGGAAAAACGGTAAATAGTGCCGCCCCCTATGAGTGAAAAAGACAATCTTATTCCCGAGGATGAGAACAGAGACGGCCCCGCAAGCGCGAACGAGGCGGCGGATTCCGCGTCCGAGGAGCACGAGTTGACCTCTCCCGATCCCGAGGGGAACGGATCTCCGGACATCGGGCCCGAACCCGATCCCGAGAAAGAACCGATCGGAGATTCTCTCCACGAGGAGGTGGAAAAATGGCGCGACGTCGCAGCCCGGAGTCAGGCGGACCTGGAGAATTACCGCAAACGCATGTCCCGGGAGAAGACCGAGGCGATGCGGTATGCCAACGCGGATCTGCTCCGTTCGCTGCTCTCCGTTATCGACAACTTTGAGATGGGCCTGAAGGCGGCCCGTGACCAGGGCGAGGAATCCGTCATCTACCAGGGGATGGTCATGGTGCACAAGCAACTCAGGGACTTTCTCTCGGAGAACCGGGTCGAGACCATCGAGGCCGGGCCCGGCGCCCCTTTCGATCCCACGGTGCACGAAGCCATCCAGCAGGAATATAGCGACGAGATTGCAGAGGGCCAGGTCATCGCCACCCTGCGCAACGGATACCGGTTGCACGATCGCCTCCTCCGACCGGCCAACGTCGTCGTCTCGCGGGGAGCCTCCGTGCCGGAAACGGAGGGTGCCGGAGCCGAGTCCTGATCGGAATCGGGTGCGGCGGCGTCCGCCGTAGCAAAAGAGGGATCGAACCATGGAGAAGCGCGACTATTACGAGGTGCTCGGAGTGTCCCGGGACGCCGAAGCCCAGGAGATCAAAAAGGCCTACCGCAAGCTGGCCATGAAATATCATCCGGACAAGAACCCGGATGACCCCGAGGCGGAAGAGAGATTCAAGGAAATTGGAGAAGCCTACGAAGCGCTGAGCGATCCCCAGAAACGCGCCGCCTACGACCGGTTCGGCCACGCCGCCTTCGGTCAGGGAGCCGGCGCCGGCGGCGGGTTTGGCGGGGCCGATCCCTTCGACTTTTTCCGCGAAGTATTCGGTGGGGGGCGCGGCGGGGGCGGGAGCATCTTCGACGATTTTTTTGGCGGCGGCGGGGCCCGGCGTTCGGATGGCAAACAGCGCGGCAGCGACCTCCGCTACGACCTGCCGGTGAACCTCGAGGAGGTCGCTACCGGGGTGGAGAAAGAGATCAGCATCGAGCGCCTGGTTCCGTGTGACTCCTGCTCCGGGACCGGGGGCGAGGGCGGGAAACCGAGTCTCCGCACCTGCAGCACCTGCGGCGGCGTCGGGCAGGTCATCACCAGCCGGGGGTTCTTTCAGGTCCAGCAGCCCTGTCCCACTTGCCGCGGCGCCGGGGAGCAGCTGGCCAATCCATGCACTCGGTGCAACGGAGAGGGTCGCCGCGAGGGTTCCAGCCGGATCAAACTCAAGATCCCCGCCGGCATCGACGAGGGCAACCGGCTGCGCTCGAGCGGCAGCGGCGACGCCGGGGTGCGGGGAGGACCGGCGGGAGACCTCTACGTGGTCATCCACGTGAAGCCGCACGAGGTCTTCAAGCGCGAGGGCTGCGACCTCCACTGCGAGATTCCGCTGGCTTTCGGCACGGCTGCCCTCGGCGGCGAAATGATCGTACCCACGCTCGAGGGGAAGGCATCGGTGCGGGTTCCCCCCGGCACCCAGACCAACACCCGATTCCGTCTCCGCGACAAAGGGCTGGTGGATGTCCGCTCGGGCCGGCGAGGCGACCTCTTCGTCGACGTCCAGATCGAAGTGCCGGTCAAGCTCTCCCGGGAACAAGAGAAACTGCTCCGAAGCTTTACCGATTCCCTGAACAAAAAGAACAACCCCATCGGAGAATCGTTTCTCGAGAAGGCGAAACGCTTTTTCAAATCCTGACCTCCGCGGCAACTCGCCGGTTCCAGTTACCGGGAGGCGGCGAGACGCGTGAGCCCATGGGCCGGGGAGAAATCGACCGACTCCTTGACCCTTGCTTCCCCCCACCCCACCCCGTCGATCGAAACACCGCACCCCGTTGCCCGGGTCACCGTACCCTGTTGAGTGGCTCTATGATGAGACTGAGTTCCATCGATCTGAACCGGTTTCGGTGTTTCGACAGCTTGAGGACGGCTCTGCCGAGCCAGACCACCATCTTCTACGGCGACAACGCTCAGGGAAAGACCTCGATCCTCGAAGCCGCCTGTATCCTGCTCCGTATGCAAAGTCCGCGGGCTGCGAACCTGGGAGAGTGCGCCCGCTTCGGCAGCACCTCCTTCGCCATCGGCGGCACGGTGGTGACGGATGGGGCCTCCCAGCTAAGATTCCAGTTCCGTGAAACCGGGCGGAGACTGTCCGTCGACGGAGAGACCCAGAAGCGACCGGGCGATTATCTGCGGCACAGTGCTCTCGTCGTCTGGATGGCAAATGACGACCTCGCTCTGATCCGGGGCGGCGGAGAGACGAGGAGAAGATACCTGGACTTCATCGCCTCGCAGCTCCATCCCGAGTATCGTCCCGCCCTCCGCGACTACGAAAAAGCCCTCCGCTCGCGTAATTTCCTGCTGAAGCGGGACGCCTCGCCCCGCTGGCCGGAGATTGGCGCCTACACCCGTATCCTCCACGAGAACGGGCGCGTCCTCACCCGTCTGCGCCGGGAGACGGTGCACGCCCTCGAGCCCTGCGCTTCCACCGCCCAATTCGAGATCAGCGGCCGGGTCAGCGAGGATCTCCAGCTCGAATATCAGTCCGCTTCGGGAGAGGCTGACGACCTGGAGGCCACCCTGCTCGCCCGGCGAGACGAGGAGTTGCGCCGCCGCCAGACCCTGGCCGGCCCTCATCGCGACGATCTCCACCTCGTTCTGAACGGCATGCCGGCAGCAAAATTTGCCAGCGAGGGCCAGCAACGCACCATCGCCCTGGCCCTGAAACTGGCCCAGGCGGAACTCTTCATCCGCCTCCGCCAGGTGGCGCCCATCCTCCTCATCGACGATGTCTTCGGCGAACTCGACCCGGCCCGGCGCAACTGCCTCATGGCCCACTGGCCGGAGGATTCGCAGAAGCTGATCACCACCACCCAACTCGACTGGCTCGACCAGCGGTTCGACGGAGCCCGCCGGCTTCGTGTCGTCGACGGCGAACTGCGCGACTGACCTTGTGCCGGGCATGCTGAACATCGTCCTCTACCAGCCCGAAATACCGCCGAACACGGGAAACATCGGCCGTCTCTGCCACGCCGCCGAACTGCGTCTTCACCTCATCGAACCGCTCGGCTTCTCCCTCGACGAGAAGTCGCTGAAACGTGCTGGCCTCGATTACTGGGACGAACTCGACGTCCGCACCTGGTCCGGCTACGCGGAGTGGGAGCGGGCCCTGCCCCCCGAGGCAAGGGTGTTTTTTCTCACCACCAAGACGAACCGCCCCTACTGGGACGCGATCTTCCGGCAGGGGGACTGGCTCGTCTTCGGCCCCGAGACCCGGGGGCTGCCCGAGTCTCTCCTGGCCCGTCACCCCGACCGCTGCCTCACCATCCCCCAGCGCCGGGGCCGCAGCCTGAACCTGGCCACGGCCGTGGGCATCGTCGCCTATGAGGCCCTGCGCCAGCTCCAATGGCACGAATAGGAGGGGTTTGTTCTTGTCGCGGAGCGGTTTTTTTGAGATCACTGCTAGGATAATCCCGGAACAAAGTTCAACCCGCATGCAGGCATGAGCACTCCCCGTCCGCTCTATGGAATCACCCGAATCGATCAGGAAACGAAGAAGAACCACGGCTGGTATGTCCGCATCACCCACAAGGGGAAGGGCCACACCAAGTATTTCCCGGACAAGAAACACGGGGGGAGGAAAAAGGCCCTGAAAGCCGCCAAGGAATTTCGCGACGACATCCTCTCGAAGCTACCCAAATACAAGCAGGAAGCGGCCTGCAAGAAAAAGCGGCCCATCAAGAAATCGGGCGTCATCGGCGTGACCCACGTGGTCTCCAAATCGCTCAAGGGAAAGTGCTACGACTACTGGCAGGCCGCCTGGGTGGACAAGACGAACAAGCGGAAAACGGCGAAGTTTTCCATCTCTCGCTATGGCGACGAGAGAGCACTGGCCCTGGCCAAGAGGGCCCGGCGCGAAGGCTTGTCGGGCCGGCGCTAGCCGGGGTTCCAAAATTTCGTTGGTCCGCCCGCGAATCCGGATACAGTGGACGGGTGTCCGAGGCTCCCGCCATCCAAGCCGTCAACGTCGTCCGAACCTTCCGGATCGGCGACCGTTCTATCGAAGTCCTTCGGGACGTCTCCCTAGCCGTGGAGAGAGGTGAGAAGCTCTTTCTCGTCGGTCCTTCCGGCGCAGGCAAGACGACGCTGCTCTACACCCTCGCCGGCCTCGAGGCCCCCAACCAGGGCGATGTCCTCATCGACGGGCAGTCCCTCTACCGGATGCGCGGATCCCGTCAGGCCCATTTGCGAAACCGCCACCTCGGCTACGTGTTCCAGAACTTTTTTCTCCTCCCCGAACTCACCGCCGTGGAGAATGTGATGCTGCCCGCTCTGATCGGCGGTCGCCGAGCCCGGGACCGCGCCCATGCCCTGCTGGAGCGGGTGGGGCTGGCGGAGCGCGCCTCTCACCTCCCCACGGAACTCTCCGGTGGCGAACAGCAGCGCGTCGCCATCGCCCGCGCCATGATCAACGATCCCGCCATCCTCTTTGCCGACGAACCGACGGGCAACCTCGATTCGCGGACCGGACAGGGAGTCATGGAACTGCTGAATTCCATGGTCGACGAGGAGGCGAGAACCCTGCTCGTGGTCACGCACGATTCCGCCCTCGCCGCCACGGGCGACCGCAAAGTCGTGTTGACCGACGGCCGGATCTCCAATTGATTGATCTCCGCCGCGCTGCCGCCGGCCGGGCCCATGTCCGCATGAAAGATATCCTATCCCCTTCCCGTCTTCGCCGGAGTTTCGCCTTTGCCGGCAAGGGTATTGGTTGGGTGTTTCAGAGCGAACCAAACTTTCGCATCCACCTCGGCGTGGCCGTCCTCGTCATCGTCGCGGGTGCCCTGCTCCGCTTGTCCACCGTCGAGTGGGCGCTCGTATCGCTTTCTATCGGGATCGTGCTCGCCGCAGAATCCCTCAACACCGCCGTCGAACTGCTGGCCGATGCGGTCCATCCCGACCGTCACGAGCTGATCGGCAAAGCCAAGGATGTCTCCGCCGGAGCCGTTCTCTGGTCGGCCATCGCATCCGCCGCGGTCGGTGCCGTGATTTTTTTACCGAAGATATGGGAACTCTTTCAGCCATAGCAACACCCGGGTGGATCGAGCCTCTGGCGGAACGCATCGGTCGCGAGGCGATAGATGCCGATCCCGCCGCCCGTGCGGAATTCGGGGCCGACCGGTGGCATGCCTCCGCGCTGCCCGACGTCGTAGTGCACGCCTCCACCACCAGTCAGGTCGTCGACACGATTCAATTCGCCCGAGAGCACGGCCTGGCCGTGACCACCCGCGGCGCCGGGGTCGGCTACGTCGGGGGGTGCGTCCCCGTCCAGGGCGGAATTCTCCTGTCCGTCGCCCGGATGAACCGCATCCTCGAAATCAATCCGGAAGATGGTGTGGCCGTGGTCGAACCGGGCGTCGTCCTGGGGGACCTCGTCGATGCCGTCGCCGCGAAAGGCTGGTATTACCCGCCCGACCCGGCCAGCCTGCGGGAGTGCTCCATCGGGGGAACCATCGCCACCAACGCGGGAGGACCGCGCTGCCTCAAATACGGGGTGACCCGGCACTACGTGCTCGGCCTGGAGGTCGTCCTGCCGGACGGTCGGGTGCTGGAGACCGGTGGCCGCTGCCACAAGAACAAGACCGGCTTCGACCTCGTCGGACTTTTCGTCGGCTCGGAGGGCATGCTCGGTGTGGTGACCCGCGCCATCCTGCGCATCATCCCGCATCCGGAAGCACGCATGATGCTCACTTCCACCTATGCCGACTTCGCCGAGGCGGCCCGAGCGGTGTCCACCATCCTGAATTCCCGCTGGCAGCCGTCGGCCCTCGAGATCACCGATGCGTTCACCCTGGCGGCGGCCCGCGACTACCTGGGACCGGACAAGTTGCCGCCGGGAAACGCCCACCTCATCGTCGAGATCGACGGACGGCGCGACTCCCTCGATTCCGAGCTGGATTCCCTGCGGGACCTCGTCGTCTCGACCGGGGCTCTCTCCGTCGACGAGGCCCGGGACGACTCCGGTTGCGAGGCGATCTGGCAGCTGCGACGCGAGTTCTCCTACTCGCTCCGCGCCACCGGACTGACGAAGCTGAACGAGGATGTCGTCGTGCCCCGCTCCCGGCTGGTCGAACTGGCCGAGTTCGCCCGCGAACTTCAGGCGGAAACCGGCATCGCGGTGGCCTGCTTCGGGCATGCCGGCGATGGCAACATCCACACCAACCTGATGGTCGAAAATTACGCTACCGACGAGGTCAACCGGGCGAAAGCCGATGCCGCCCTGGACCGGCTCTTCCAGTGGATCATCGCCCACGATGGGCAGATCACGGGGGAACACGGGGTGGGCCTGGCCAAGAAACGCTGGTTCGCCGATGCGGTCAGCCCGGTCTCGGTCGAAGTCCACCGGCAGCTCAAGAGGGCCTTCGATCCGGATGACCGGTTCAACCCGGGAAAATTCGTCGAGGCCTGATTCCGGACGACATCCACGACGAAAATATGCAAGAAACCCCAGACGATAAGGAAAACGCGGAGCATCCTGCGGACCGGGAATCCCTGATTCCCCAGCTGACCTTCGAGGAGGCCCGCGTCCTCGGTTGCCTCCTGGAGAAGGAATCGACCACCCCCGATCATTACCCCCTCACCCTGAACGCGCTGCAGTCGGCCTGCAACCAGAGCAGCAACCGGAACCCGGTGGTGGATTTCGGCACTGACACCGTAGAGGAGGCGGTGGAAGGGCTGCGCTACAAGAACCTGGCCCTGCTCGTCCGCCAGGCCGGGGCCCGGGTGGCCAAGATCAAGCACACCATCGACCTGGAGTTTCCCTACCTGACCCGGTCTCAACAGGCCATCCTCTGTGTCCTGCTTCTCCGCAGCCAGCAAACGGCGGGGGAGCTGCGCCAGCGCACCGAGAGGATGCATGCCTTTTCCGACATCGAGGCCCTGGAGAAGCAGCTCGAGGCGCTGATCGAGAACAAGCCCGAGCCCCTGGTGCGGCGGATTCCGGCGGGGTCCGGCCGCCGGGTGGAGACCTTCGTCCATCTGCTCTGTGGCGAGCCGGCCGAGGTGGAGGGTTCTCCGGGGGGAACGGCCGCTTCCGCGACGGTCAGGGCCGCCCCGGGCCGGGTGGAGCAGTTGGAGACAGAGGTCGAATCCCTCCGTGAAGCCTTGCTGGAGTTGAGGCGGGAGTTCGAAGAATTTCGCAGCGCCTTGGGGGAATGATTCGGGGTCTGATCTTCGATTTCGATGGATTGCTGCTCGACACCGAGGTGCCGGTCTACGAGTCCTGGCGGGAGAACTACGCCGCCTTCGGCCGGGATCTACCCCTGGAGCTATACACGGGATGCGTGGGGAGCGATTTTACCGGATTCGACCCCAAACGCCACCTGGAGGAACAATTGGGCGAGCCGGTGAATTGGGAGCACTGGGACCGGGTCCGGGAAGAGAGGGCCCTGGAGATGGCCAATGCACTGGCTCCCATGCCGGGTGCGGTGGACCTGCTCGGCCGGGCGCGGGATTCCGGGCTACCCTGCGCCGTCGCATCGAGTTCCCCGCGGAGCTGGGTGGAACCGCACCTGGAGCGGACCGGGCTGCGCCCTTTCTTTCGGCTGACCCGTTGCAGCGATGACGTGGAACGAATCAAGCCCAGTCCCGATCTGTTTCTCGCCGCAGCCGAGGGGCTGTCGGTATCCCCGTCGGAAGCGGTGGTCCTGGAAGACTCACTCAATGGTTTGATCGCCGCTCGGGCCGCGGGGATCCGCTGCATCATCGTGCCGAACCGGATCACCGGTCACCTGGACTTCGCCGGCGCTCATGCCGTCCTCCCCAGCCTGGATGATTTTTCGATCTGATTCGATCTCCGCGCGGCTGTCTTGTCACCAATTGGACTGCCCAAACGTCGCCGCCTTCGCAAGAAGGTAGTCCCGGCCGTTCTCCTCTTCCTCGGACGGGATCTGACAAACCCGTGACAGAAACCCGAACCTAGAACGAGTCCATCATCGCTTCCCGAGCCATCGCCACCTTCTCGTTGGTGGTCCGCAGACGCTTGCTCAACTGGGTCGCGATGTTGACGAGGACGCGCGAGGCCACCACCGGTTCGGCGGCGAGAAAACGCTCCAGGCTGTTCTTGTCGATCTTCCAGATCTGGGAGAGCGAGCGACAGATCACACTGGCGCTGGCCTTGCCCACATCGAAAATGTTGATCTCACCCACGGTATCCCCGGACTTCAGATTGCCCAGCAAGACGGGACGCCCGTAGGCTTCGGTCTGGACGTGGAATTTTCCGAAGATGATGAGGAAAAGGGAATCCTGGTCGTCGCCCTCCCGGATCATGGTGTCTCCCTCGTTCAGGGAGAAGAACTGGCCATACCCACCGAACATGCTGCGTTCTTCTTCGCTCAAACCCTCGGCGAAGCCCATTTCTGGGAGTGTCGTTTTCTCGCTCATGTCGTTGCCAGATTGGACGTATCGATGCCGCCCCCTCAGTCCTGGTACTGGGGAATCATGGCCCCGAGTCCGGCCGAACCTTCCCAAGAGGCGGGGCGGTTGTGTGGCTGCACACTCAGGTTCTGCTTCTTCGGCACCTCCTGATTGCTCGAGGAACAGGCTCCAAGAAATCCCATCCCGAGCGCCAGAGAAATCATGGCGAGAAATCGAATCATTTTGCGCGGACTCTTTAGTTGAAGGGGTTCTGGAAAATCACCCGGTCACCCACATTGATGCCCAAGCCGCGAGGTGTGGACCCCTTGACCACATCACACACCGAGACGTTATCCTGCAGATTCAGGATGCGCAAGCGGCCGATCATCATGTTGCCCCGTTTCACCAGCAGGGACGCATCGGTCTCGACCCCGTGGATGCGGCCCGCATTGACGATGACGAAGCCCCAATCGTTGTTCACCGCAATCACCGTCGCCTCCAGCGCGCCCAGCGCGATCTTGCGGGCCCGGTCCAACTGAAAGTTCTCCTCCTCGCCCACGCGAGCCACCTCGACCTCTTTCTCCGCCATCAGTTTCGCCAACTCCATGTCCAGCGTGTTGATCCGGGTCTGATTGCCGGTCAACCTGTCCTGCAGCATGGTCAACACCATTTTCAGATCTTCCGGAGTCTTGATGTCTCCGTCCGGAAATACCCGCCGCAGGGCCATCTCGATCTCGCGCTCCTCGATCTTGATTCCTTCAAGAGTCTCCTTCTGATCATCGATCTTGCGTTGCTGGATGCGCAGATCCTGCTGCACGGCGTCGACCGCAGCCGAAGCCATGTTCCGCACATCCCTGGCTCGCGATTCGTCGTCGATCAGACCATCGCGCTTATCCTCCCGGGCCCCGAGTTCCTGGGTGACGGAACGAACCTCTTCCTGGGTGTCCTTCAACTCCCGGATCGTCCGTTCGACGTCGTTCTTGTTCATGATTCCCAGGGCACCCGCCCCGAGCATACACAACATGGAAAGGACGAAAATCAGTTGCTTCATCTTCGTTAAGGCTGGTCGGATTTCAAATTACTGGCCGAACGGATCGCTGTTTCCTCCGAATGGGTCGGGTTCCCCGCCGCCCATGCCTCCACCGAAGGGATCGGACTCATCGCCGCCCATGCTTCCGCCGAAAGGATCGGACTCATCGCCACCCATGCTTCCTCCGAAGGGATCGGTCTCATCGCCACCCATGCTTCCGCCAAAGGGATCGCCGGAGGGGCTGGGGGCGGGCGCCGGGGGTGCCGGCGAGAGGTTAGGCGCAGGTGCCGAGGCCGGTCCGCCGGAAGCGGCTGGCACCGATGGCGCAGGAGCCGGAACGGCACCTCGATTCGCCTTCAGAACCACATCGCCAGGCTGGATGGTCTGCCCCGGTTGCAGCGAGCCGGGAATGATGTCGGCAGCGGACGTTTCCGCCTCCACGGTGGTGACGAGCAACTTGGCGAGGAATTGACCCCGGCGAAACACGTCGAGCTGGGCCTTGTGCACCACCCCTTGATTATTTCCCCCATTGATCACCACGAATCCCCACTGGTTGAAGGCGCGGGCCACCGTCGATTGGAAAGGCCCGCGGATCACCCCCGCATCCTGATCCCTCCGCAGGGCGATGAGTTCGTTGGCCACCTTCTCCATCTTCTGCTTCTGGACCTGCGTCGCCGCGACCATTCCCTCTTTCTTCGTGATCTCGATCTCCGTCTCGTCGATCTGGGTCCGTGTCGCCGCCATCTGACGCCGGAGATCCTCGATCTCGGGAAGGCTCTGGATGGTCCTCCGATTTCGGTCGAGGGTGGCCTGGGCCGTCTGCACCTGCGTTTCCAGCAGGCTCAGTTCGGACTCGGCCTGAACCAGTTTGTTGTCCAGATCGATCTTCTCCGTGTTGAGACGCTCCGTCTCGTCCTGCAACATCATGATCGACTGATTCAGCATCGCGATGCGCTCCTCGACCTCCTTCAGCTGCTGCCGCCGGGCCTCGAGAGTCTGCAGCTCGTTGTTCAACTCGGAATTCCGCTGATCGAGCAGATTCTTGTTATCCCAGCTGAAATAAGCCGCTCCGCCGAGCAAGACGGCCGCAATCACTGACAAAATTTTCCACATGACTCTGTCTGGTTAGGAGGTGGCTTCGAGGTTTCGTTCGAACGGCACGGTTTCCGACCCTAGCGAGGAGGCGCAGGAAACTCAACCCCATTCTTCGGAGTGGCGCTACTTTTAAAATCTTTGCCTCCCACTGACAAGCGAATTCTCCCCCGGTGTCAGGCGCCGGGTTCGGGACCCTGCTCCAAGGAGTCGACGACCCTGCGATAGGGGGCGCCCAGGGGGGGCCATCCGGTTCGCGCAGAAAACCATCCCCCCCTGTCCCGGATCGCAGGGTCCAATTCCTCGCCCCGGAGCGTGGGGAACACCTTGAGGTCGACCCGGTAGCGCGTGATGGCATAGCTCAGTTCGAGCAAAGGCGCTCTCCCCTCTGGATTGCCAGCCCACTCGGGGAGCCTCCACAGACCACGCCTCCGACTGCCCGTCTCCGGAACGAGGAAAACCTCTGCCCCTCGTCGCCAGAGCAGCACGTGTTCCTCCTTCCGTGTCACCGCTACCGATTTCGCTTTGAGCGGCAGCCGGGACGACGCGGGATCGCCGGCCGAGGCGCAGAATGCGGCGACGGGACAGACAGGACAGTCCGGTTCCCCCCGGCCACAGATCCGCTGGCCCAGTTCCATGATGCCCGAGTTGTATTCGCGGACCCGAGTCGATGGGGTCAAGGTTTCGGCCCATCGATCGATTTGTCGTCGGCCGGAGGCGGTGTCGACCGGCTCGCCAAATCGAAAGAGGCGCGAAATCACGCGGATCACGTTGCCGTCAACAATCGGGGCCCGCCGCCCAAAGGCGAAACTGGCCACCGCGCCAGCGGTGTAGGGGCCGACCCCCGGGAGTTTCAGAATACCTTCGTAGGTGTCGGGGAACACCCCCTCGCGGTCGCGCGAGATGATCCGCGCCGCCGCCTGCAGATTCCGGGCCCTGTTGTAGTATCCCAGCCCCTGCCAGACCGAGAGCACCTCCTCCTCGCCCGCGCGGGCCAGCGCGTGAACATCGGGGAATCGCTCCATCCAGCGCTCGAAATAGCGTCTCTCCCGCACGGTCTCGATCCGGGTCTGCTGCAGCATCAATTCCGAGACGAGAATGGCGTAGGGATCCTCCGTCTCCCGCCAGGGATAGCTTCTTCCCTCAGTCGCAAACCAGGAGACCAGCGCCTCCTGAAACGCGGCGATGTGGGAGGGCGGCGTCACTTCGTTCACGACCAGGGTCTACGTGTGAAAACAAGGGTCCGCCTCCCCTTCCAGCGGGAAAAGATCGGTTGCCCAACGGACCAATTCGACCGACCTGTTGCTGACGCCTCCCCCCCTCGCTGTGTCCACCACCCATCTCCCATGGCAACCACCACCAAGCGCGATCTCGTCGTCAAGGTTAGCGAAAAAACAGGGCTGACCCAACAGGAGGTGTTCGATGTCGTGCAATCCCTCGTCGAGGAGGTAACCGACTGCCTCGCCCAGGGGGATCAGGTGGTGCTCCGCAATTTCGGTGCGTTTCAGGTGACGAAGAGCAAACCCAAAATCGGACGCAATCCGAAAAAGCCGAAAGCCACCGTGGAAATCCCCGCCAGGGCGGTGGTGAAATTCAAACCGGGGAAGGTGATGAGGGAACGCGTCTCCCAGTTGCCGCTGTCAAAATTACCTTCCTCCTGAAAAGGAAACCGGCCCGGCTCTCTCTGCCGGGCACTCCGGGTAACTCGGATTGGCGGAGGGCCCTAGAGATCTTCCAGGGCGGTCAGCTTGACCGTCTGGCGCTGCTTCATGGGAAGGCTCATCGGTTCGGCCTGACCCGGCAGCGTCATTTTCATGACCATATCGGTGGTCGCCTCGGTCTTCCTCGCGTAGCCGATCTCGGGGTCGACATACATGGCCCCGCTGAAGTCGGCTTTCTCGAAAGACATCTGAACCCCCTCGGTTGCCATGTCTCCGGTCAGTTTTCCGTCGAAGGTGACCACCGCGCACTCGATGCCGTCGACCATCTCCATCCGCTCGAACCGATAGGTGGCCTTCACCGCCATGCCATCGGCGCCTTCGACGGGCATCGCCACCTCCTGCTCCCACTGGTGCCCGATCGCGACAGGCTCCTGCGGCATCGTCTCCATCGAACCGTTCACGATCTGTTTGAGCATCTCCGGATCGGCCATTTTCGCCATGGGCCCCGCGGCCTGCGCCTCCAGGCCCTCCATGCGAACAAATTGATCCTCATTATCGTAGAAAAATACCGGGGCGATCTTCAGAACGTCGCCGAACATGGCCGCCTGCTCGGGATTGGCGGCATCGATCTCCATCTTCTGGCCCGCCATGTCCATGGTCATCTTCATGCCGGTGAACGCCATGGCGACCCGCTTTTCCCCGGGGTCCGGCTGCGTCACCGAGATTTCCATGTCCATCTTCATGGTCATCTCCTGCTCCCCACCCGCATTAGGCATGGGCAACTGCGTCACCGTGACCATGTCCTGCGAGAGGACGTATTTTTTGCCCACCTGCCACTTCGGCATGAGGTTGACTTTTTTCTCCTGACCCGACGCGATGGCGAGCAGGGAAAGACCGAGGACGAGAGGAAGGACGGAACGACTGATCATGCGATCGATCGTACCAGCAAGACCAGACCTGTGCAAGCCGGGCTTTATCCGGCAAAGGGAAAACCGTGGGCGTGCTTCGGCCTGACGCTCAGGGTCGCTCGAGCAGCCCGTCGGCCCCCGAAACCACGGCCGGCAGTGGCTCCGCTGCTTCCTCCAGCACCCCGCGGGCCCTGGGCCAGGCCGCGATGGCCTCCACAATCATCCAGACCTCGAGAGCGATCGTGGCCAGGCCGAACCCGACGAGGACCCAGTTCTGCTGCTGCAGGTAGCTGTTCTCCTCCAGAAAGATCTGCGAGATCATGGCGGCTCCGGGAAGGATCAGCATGAAAATCATGGGAACGACGACGAACCACACCGGAAGCCGACGCCGCCACATCCAGAAACCGATGACGAGGAAGGCCAGTCCGCCGAGCAGCTGGTTGGTCGCCCCGAAAAGAGGCCAGAGGATCAGCCCCCCCTTGCCCGCAGTGCTCCAGGACCAAGCCGACCAACTGCCCGTGGGCATGGCCGCGATGATGCCGGCGATCGCCACGGCGAAGAGCGTGGCCGTGTGTTTCTCCGTCAGCGGCTTCGCCCCGATCGCTCCGGCGAGTTCCTGGGTCACGTAGCGCTGGAGGCGGCAGGCGGTATCCAGGGTGGTGGCGGCGAAACTGGCGACAAAAACTCCCATCAGGGCCACGGCAAAGCCGGGGGCGATTCCGCAGGCCCGGAGAAAATTCGCGCTCCCCTCGACGAAGGCCCCCACCTTGGGGCCGAGCCCGTCCATGGCCTTCCACGAGGCATACTTTGCCGCATAGGCCTCCGCGCCGGTGATCGTCGCGCCTCCCTCCCCCGGGATGCCGAGTCCGATGCCAGCGACACAGGCCAGAATGACCAACGTGGCGAGAAATCCCTCGGTCAGCATGGACCCGTAGCCGACGAACTGGGCGTCGGTCTCGTTCCGGATCTGCTTGGACGAGGTGCCGCTGGACACGAGACAGTGGAACCCCGAGATCGCTCCGCAGGCGATGGTGACAAAAAGGAAGGGGAACATCCAGGGGGCTCCCTCGGGGTTCCACCTCACCGGTTCGGCGACGATCTCCAGGGGCGGCCGGGCCGTCTCCCCCACAGGAGGGGCTCCCCCGACGAACGCCGCCACCACGAGGCCGAGCACGACGAGCAGCAGCACGCTGAGCAGCTGCAGGCTGTTGATGTAATCCCTCGGCTGCAGCAGCGTCCACACCGGGAGCACCGAGGCCACGTAGCTGTAGACGAGCAGGAAGGCGACCCAGTGCATCACGGGCCACGAGGCGAGGGTGCGGTTGAACTCTCCGACCATTCCGATATCGCCGTAGGCCACCGCCAGATACATCAGGCCAAGAACGATGATCGAAGGCAGCAGAAGATTCACCCCCTTCCGGTGAATCCACACCCCGACGATGGCGGCCAGGGGTATCTGCACGAGACAGGGAAAAATGGCGGCCGGATACTGCTTGAACACGGCGGCGATGACCAGGCCGAAGATGGCTAGGACGATGGTCAAAGCGAGAAAGAGGATCGAGAGGAAGAGGATGCGGGCGCGGGGAGCCAGCACCCGCCCCGCGATCACACCAACCGTCTGGCCCCGGTTGCGCATGCTCACCACCAGCGACCCGAAATCGTGGACCGCTCCGATGAAGATCGAGCCGAACAGCACCCAGAGCAGCGCCGGGACCCAACCCCAGATCACCGCGAGGGCCGGCCCCACGATCGGTCCGGTGCCCGCGATGGACGTGAAATGGTGTCCGAAGACGACCATCTTGTTGGTCGGCACAAAATCCCGGTTGTCGTTCAGAGCGACACTGGGCACGGTTGCATTTTTGTCGAGACGGAAGATCTTGCGCCCCAGCCAGCGCCCGTAGGTGTGGTATGCGACCAGGTAGAGCACGAGAGAGCCCAGCGCGATGGCGAGTGTTTCCATTCGTTCCGTTGACGATGATGCGTTCCGCGAATCCTGCCCCGATCCCCGCCCCTTGGCAACAGCCGTATTCCCATGCCGCTTGACCTCGTCTACCAAGTCGTCTCCGTAGCTGTCGTCGCTCTTGTCTTCGTCGTCTTCGTCCGGGAGTGGCTCCCCCCTGACCTGACGGCGATGTCCGCCTTTGTCTTCCTCATCCTTATCGGGGTCCTCGAACCCCGAGAGGCCCTCGGTGTCTTCGGCAGTTCGGCCCCGGTCACCGTCGCCGCCATGTTCATCATGAGCGCCGTCCTGGAACGCACCGGGCTCATCGACCTGCTCGCGGGCCGCTTCGAATCCCTGGCGGGCGACAGCCCGCTGCGCACCGCTCTGGTGCTGCTCTGTGTCGGCGCCTTCCTCACTGCAATCGTGAACAACACCCCGGTCGTGGTCGTCTTCCTCCCCATCGTCCTCGCCCACTGCCGGAAAAAGAACCTGAAGGCCTCCCGCCTGCTCATTCCCCTCAGCTACGCCGCCATCGTGGGTGGCACCTGCACCATCATCGGCACCTCCACCAACCTGATCGCCAGCGGCATCGCGGACGACCACCCCGCCATGGAACCCTTCGGCATGTTCGAGGTGAGCAAGCTGGGCATCGTGTTCGTCGCCGGCACCATCGTCTATCTTATCTGCGGGGGCAGTCGTCTCATCCCCGATCGCACCACCTTGTCCACCCTGTTCGATGCCGAGGAGGGCCACGAATACCTCACCCAGGCCTACGTCACCCCGGACTCCCCCCTCGTGGGGAAGGCCTTCTCCGACAGCCCCCTGGCCCGCAACCGGCACCTCCGCATCATCGAGGTGATCCGCGAGGGCCGGCGCCTCACCGTTCCCCTGAACAAACTCGCCTTCGAAGCGGGGGACCTTGTCATCATGAAAACCCGGGCATCGGGAGTCATGGAAATCAACGAGACCACCGGCCTCGACCTCACCCCGAAAGGAGAACTCGGCCTCGACCACGTCCGCACCGAATCCGCCGTCATCATGGAGGGCATCGTCGGTCCCGGTTCCCGCCTCATCGGCAACAGCCTGCGCGAACTCAACTTCCGCCAGCGCTTCGGTGTCGTCATCATCGCGGTGCACCGCCGGGGCGTCAATCTGCGCGAACGATTCGAGGACATCAAACTCGCCTTCGGCGATACCCTGCTCATCGAGGGCCCCACGGAGCGGATGAGCCAGCTTTTCGAGGAGAAGGATTTCGTCAATTTGAGCAAACCGAAGGAGCGCAGTGTTCGGCGCACCAAGGCTCCCATCGCCATCGGGGCGCTGCTTCTCTTCATGATCGGCGGCGCCCTCTTCCCCCCGATGATCCCGGTCCTCGCGATCACCTCGGTGCTGATCACCCTGGTCACGCGATGCATCGATGCCGAGGAGGCCTACCAGGCCGTGGAGTGGCGGGTCATTTTCATGATTTTCGGCATGCTCGGCCTGGGCATGGGCCTGGACAAGACCGGGGTGGCCGAGATCGCCGCCCGCGGCGTGGCCAATACCTTCCACGACTTCGGCCCCCACGTCGTCCTCGTCGCCCTCTATCTCCTCACCGCGCTACTGACCGAACTCATCAGCAACAATGCGGTCGCCGCCCTCCTCACCCCGATCGCCATCGGTATCGGGATCGAACTCGGGGTCGATCCCCGGCCCCTCGTCGTCACGGTGATGTTCGCCTCCTCGGCCAGCTTCGTGACCCCGATCGGCTACCAGACCAACACCTATGTGTACGGTGCGGGCGGATACCGTTTCACCGACTTTTTTCGCGTCGGCCTCCCCCTCGCCATCGCCCTGTGGATCACCGCCAGCGTGCTCATCCCGATCCTGTGGCCCTTCGAGGTGAGATGAGAAACAGCCGGGCTACGCGCTTCTCAGAATTCTAGTGATACCAAGGCTTATTGCTTGCAATTCTGAGAAAAGCAGGGACACTTTGCGCCTATTTTTCGGGTCCCCCAGTTTTCCCTTCCCGAACCGACACATCACAAACCGGCACAATTAATGGCAAAAAGAGCAACGACCAAGAAGAGCCCGGACAGCACCTCAGCGAAAAAGGATTCCCCCGCGGAACAGACCGCCGCCTCCAGAGCGAAATCTGCCCGATCCCCCAAATCGACAAAATCCACCAAATCCCTCGAGGAGGTGAAGGAGAGTCCCCCCGCGGATGACGAAAAGACGGATCCGGCTCTCACCGTCGAAAAAGAGGTCGCGGAGATGGGGTCCGCGGAGGAAGCGGCACCCGAAGTGACCGGGGACGCACCCGCGCAGAGCGGCTCGAAAAAGCCCGCCAGCGGGAAAAAGGCGACCACCAAGAAGGCGGCAAAGACGAAAACGGTCAAGGATTCCAAAAAGAAAGCATCTCCGAAAAAAGTGGTGAAAAAGGTTGCGGTGGCCAAGAAGATACCGAGTATTGGCAGACCTGTTTTGAAAAGCGCACCGACTCCCCCCACCGACTCGAAAGAATCCTCCAAGCGCAAGAAGCTTTCCCCGTCGTTCCTGCGCAAACAGCAGCAGAGGCTGCTCGACCTGCGGGACAGCTTGGTCAGCCAGATGAACGGAGTGGCGCGGGAAACGCTCCGCGGGGCCGGAAACGGATCCGAATCGGCTTTCGGTATGCACCAGGCCGACGCGGGCAGCGATTCCTACGATCGCGATTTTGCCCTCAATCTCCTCTCCCAGGAGCAGGACGCGCTCTACGAGATCGACGAGGCTCTCCGGCGGATCGCTCAGGGGACCTACGGGGTATGCGAGATGTCGGGCGAACCCATTCCCGAACTCCGCCTCGAGGCCATGCCCTTCGCCCGGCTCACCGTCTCCTGCCAGGAGAAAATCGACCAGGAACAGTCCATGGGTCATCATCGCACTCCCGTCACCTCCCTGTTCGGGCTCGACGAGCGGGATAAGCCGATGACGGACTCGGACAGCTGATTTCCCCGGGGTGATTGCCGGGGTGAAACTGCGACTCCCGTCGAAATCCCCGGACACCTCACAAAAAGCGGTTGATTCCTCCAGGTTCCGAGGTAACCTTCCGGCTCTTCACCCGTTACTTTTTCCATGCCACGCGAAGTCATCATCCTGGAATGCACCGAGGCCAAGGCCGAGGGGGCGCGTCCCTCCATCTATGTCTCCACGAGGAACAAGAAGAGCCTCCGCACCCCGGGAAGGTTGGAAAAGGTGAAATTCAACCCCTACCTCAAGCGCCGGACGCTTCATCGCGAGAAGCGCTGAGGAACCAATTTTTCGATACCGATCTTTCTCATGGGCCCCAAGACCGAACAGCGAGCCATCAATCTCCGCCGCGCGAACCGGAAGATGCCCCGTCGCCGGCTCGACATCCCTGCGGAAAAAATCCACTTCCTCAACGTCGACTTTCTCAGGAAGTTCTGCACCGAGTCGGGAAAGATCTATCCCCGCCGAACAACGGGCGTTTCGGCAAAGGTTCACCGGAAGGTCACGCGGGAAATCAAGCGCGCCCGCGCCCTCAATTTGATGTGATTTTTCCGGAGACTCCCTGTCTCCGTCAGTCTGTCACTCCGATAGGTCCCGTCGATCGCCCATGACTGGTCCGCCCGCCGAAATCCTGCGGCGGTCCTTCGGTCACGACAATTTCCGCCCCGGCCAGCGCGAGGTCATCGACATCCTCCTCGCCGGTCGACCAGCCCTCGCGGTTTTCCCCACCGGCGGGGGCAAGAGCCTCTGCTACCAGCTGCCCGCCCTGTTGCTCCAGGGGCTGACCGTAGTGGTCTCCCCCCTCATCGCTCTGATGAAAGACCAGGTGGACGTGCTCGTGGCTCGCGGGATCGCCGCGGCCCGTCTCGATTCCACCCTGGACCTTGCCCAGGTCCGGGAGATCTACGAACGAATGCGCTCGGACCAGCTCGCGCTGCTCTACGTAGCTCCCGAGCGACTCGGCAACGAGGGCTTTCTCCGCCGGCTCCGCGATTGCCGCGTCGCCCTGCTCGCCGTGGACGAGGCCCACTGCATCTCGGAGTGGGGTCACAACTTCCGGCCGGACTACCTCAAGCTCGCCCGGTTGGCCCGCGAGATCTCGGCGGAAAGGGTGCTCGCCCTGACCGCAACGGCGACTCCAGAGGTGGCGGCCGATATCCGGGATCGATTCGACATCCGGGCCGAGGATCACGTCCAGACCTCCTTTTACCGGCCCAATCTCCACTTCGAAGTCGAACCCTGCCCGGGCCCGGAAAAAGCCGAGCGTCTGCTCCGGGCAATCCGATCCCGCCCCCCCGGGAGCACCGTCGTCTACGTGACCCTGCAACGTACCGCCGAGGAGTTCGCCGGGTTCCTGAAGGGGCATGCCGTGGAGGCGCGGGCCTACCACGCCGGCATGCGGGACGACCATCGAGCCGAAGTTCAGGATGCCTTCATGTCGGGCGGCATTCCCGTCGTGGTCGCGACCATCGCCTTCGGCATGGGGATCGACAAGGCGGACATCCGTTACGTCTACCACTACAACCTCCCCAAATCCCTGGAGAACTATGTCCAGGAATCGGGTCGGGCCGGCAGGGACGGGGCACCCGCGACCTGCGGAATCTTCGCTTCCCGGGAGGACCTCGTGGTCCTGGAAAATTTCGTCTTCGGCGACACCCCTTCGCGCCGGGCCCTGCGGTCGTTGGTCGAACACCTCCTCCTCCAGGGAGAGGAATTCAGTATCTCGCAGTATGATCTCTCCGGGAGCAAGGACATTCGTCCCCTCGTCATCTCCACCGCGCTGACCTACCTCGAACTCGACGGGGTGATTCGCGCCCGCGGCCCCTTCTACGCGGGCTACCGGGTGCAATTGCTTCGCCCGCTCCACCGCATCCTGGACGGCCACACCCCGGAGCGGAAACGCTTCCTGGAGCGCCTCTTCCAGGCGGCGAAGAAAGGCCGCGTGTGGTACCAGGTGCCCGTCGACGAGATCGCCGCCGGGATCGGCGAACCACCGTCCCGCATCCGTCGCGCCCTGGATTATCTCGCCGACCTGGGCGACATCGTCATCCAGCCTTCCGGACTCCGCCACGCTTTCACCCTGGGAGCGGAATCAAAGCGGGACATCGATGCCATCACGGAGCGTCTCCACGGTCTTTTCCAGGCCAGGGAAACCGGGGAGACCCGCCGCATTGCGGGCGTGGTCGAATTCTGCGAATCGGGGGATTGTCTCGCCGGGCGGATCCTCGAGTATTTCGGAGAGGATCCGATCCGCTGTGGCCATTGCAGCGCCTGCTCGGGCGCCAATCCGGGACGGCCCCTGCCCGCTCCGCCGGCGCGCGAAATCACTTCGGCCCAGGCGGGAATCATCGCCGCTCTGCACCGGGAGGCCCACCCCGCCCTGAGACAGCCGCGCCAACTGGCCCGTTTCCTCTGCGGTCTGTCCAGTCCCGCCACTACCCGGGCCAAACTCTCCCGCCACGAGAGGTTCGGTATGCTCGAATCCGTGCCTTTCCTCGATGTGCTCGCCCACGTCGAATCCCTCGGTGGATGAACCCGCGACACCCATCGAACGATCAGAGACCATGAAAGAACTGTTCCGCGATGCCGACTTCACCAGGGTGGGACTTTGTCAGTCGATTCTCGAAGCGGAGGGAATCCCCACCCACATCCGCAATCAGGACCTGGTCGGCATCATGACCGAAGTGCCGATCCCCGAATTCTTTCCCGCCCTCTGCGTCGTCGACGACGGGGACTACGACCGGGCCATCACTCTGCTCCGGGACCGCATGAGATCTGAGCGGGAACGCAGCCGCGCGGGGGACCGGACTTGTGCCGGGTGCGACGAGCCGAGTCCGGGAAATTTCGAAGTCTGCTGGAATTGCGGCCGGGAGTTTGAGGCGGAGGGTTGAGCGCCGGGCCGGGTTTCCCGAATCCGCGGGCACCGTCCGAGACGTCTCACTCCCCACCGGCCGCCCTCGCCACCGCCCTGAGAAAATCCACCGTCACCGATCGTTTCGGACCTCCCGCACTGGAGAGTTTGCCCTGCCCCACCCGGATTTCCCAGATCCCGTTCGTCTCCAGGGAGCTGTCCCGCAGTTGCTCGAAAGTGAAATCCTGTCGCTCCGGTGTGGCGCACGAGTGGTGGTAGGAGATTCCCCGTTCCGTGACGAGAAGCGCGTCCCGGGCATTCCCGAAGGCGGTGAAATCGATGAGGGCGAACACCTCCACCTCGGCGGGCACTTCGCATCTCTCCCGTGCCGCGATCAATTTTTTCTCCGGTATCGACGGGGCGATGGAGATGTCATCGACCATGCTGAACGATTCGAGTGCGGCCAGCATCCGGCTCCGGAGGAGGGAGCCCCCCGGGACTTCTGGCCGCTTTTCCTCCTCCACCGGTGATTCTCCGGCCGGCAGTTTCGGCGGCAACACCTTGTGCAGCACCTTGACCAGCCGGGAGAAATCCCCGTGAAAATTGGCGTGACCGATCTCGAGTGCGCTTCTCCTCGACAGGCTGCGAATCGCCTCGGGCAGATCGTCGGCACTCGGCATTGCCGCCCCGTCGAACAGAATCGGAATCACCCGGATGTCGCGATTCAGGGCGGATTCGATCTCGATGCGAACGAAGTCGTTTTCCTGGTCGATGCGACGCATTCCGTTCGCGTCCTGCTCCGACAACCACCTCCGGCCGATCACCGCAAGGAAGATCTGGCAGCCCCCGACGCGTTCGGAGAGGACCTCATGAAAATCCAGACCCGGCTCGATTCCATCCACGTCCATGAAGACCTGATCCGGCCCGAACTCGAGCACGAGGTTGTCGAAGATCCGCCCGGTGATTCCGGAGGTGTCGTTGCGGCGATATGAAATGAAGATCCCCTGCATCGCTTTGGTGGTATGGACTCGGCAATTAAGATGGATTTCACCACTTGATCAACACCCGGGACAGGTGCCTTCCTATCGAACCGCCTCCGGGTCTCGGCCCGTGCCCCCACGAAACGCCGCCAGCAACATCTCCTTGAGACGATCCGGGTCGGTCGCCGAGGTCTTGGCCACAAATCCCCGGGCATGGGCGAAATGCACCTCGGGGAAGCGCTCCTCCAGTCCGGTGAAATCCATCCGCGGATCATCGTTGTGGCGGGTCAATCCATACCCGCGGCCCCGGCGATCGGGATAGACCATCGCGATCACCGATCCACTCCGACCCTGCGCCTCGATATAGCGGCCGAGGCCTGAGGAAGGTTCCTCCGGCACCGGGTCGGTCCGCGGCACGAAAAGGACTTCCCCGGTTTCGCCGCCTTTTTCCAGCACCCAGAACTCCGCGTGCCGGTGCAGGTATTCGAGCCGCCCCCGCAGGTCGCGGAGGTAATCGATCAGGTCTTCTCCGACCATCCCCATGATCTGCCAGAGCGGAGAGTGATCGGTCAACTCGCGCGAGGCGGCAAAGCGGCGCAGCAGGGTCACATCCACCGGGGAGACCAGTTTGCCGATGATATCGCGATCGATTCCCAGCCACTCGGCGGTTTCCCGCGGACCCCGCGCATCCAGCCACTCCGCAGGCTCGAGCCAGTCGCAGAAGCTCCTCGCGTCCTCGTAGAGCCCCTGATGCTGCAGCACCAGGCTCAGGGCGCAGACCGGGGGATGATCCCCCGGGAACTGGTGGTGATCGAAGTTGCCCCGAGCGGGTTCGTGCCGGTGCCCCACATCGACGACGAGCGTGCCGGGATCGTCGAGGTCCTCATCGGAGGGTTCCCTGCGCCGCACGGGGACACGGTGCAAGTGAATCAGCACACAACACGCCAGGAAGTCGTCTTTGTGCGCACTGCCGGGATGGGTGACGATCTGATGAACCGTTGGGGCCATGGGCGCAGACCATAGGGGACCTTCGACCAATCCCGAAGCGAAAAGTGCGCGGGGTCCCGTGCCGCCGCCACCGCCGGCGACCTTTCAGGATTTCTTCCCCCGCTTCTTTGCCGATTTTTTCTTCGCCGCCGGCCTCTTTTCCGAGGCGGATTTCTTCGCGGCCGGGCCTCTCTTCTTCGGGGCCGACTTCTTGCCGGAGGCCGTTTTCTTCTTTGCCGGCGCGGCCTTCTTGGCTCCCGTCTTCCGCTTGACGGTAGGCTTTTTGCCGGAGGGCGCGTTCGCTTGCTTCGCGGGTGACGATTTTCGGGCGGGCGATTTCTTTTTCACGGAGGTTTCCTTTCCGGCACTCTCCCTCGCGGGTTCCACCCCGGACTCGTCCTCGCCCTCCGCGGGATCGACCCAACCCCGGACAAAAGCACTCTCGGCCAGCTCGGTGTAGAGCCTCTCGATCTGTTCTCGCGAGTCGCTGACCCGGATTTCCGGCTTCATCGCTTCCTTGCGGTTGGGACTGAAGTCGGTGAGGTGCACCACGTAGGCAGGGTATTCTCCCCGCGTGATCTCCTCCTTGTTCGTTTTCCACAGGAGCAGTTTGCGCACCATGAACCCGCCCTTTGTCTCCTTTACCCGGACCTCTCGTCGCAGGATCTCGGATCGAGGCAACTGCAGGTCCTCCGAGGTGGCATCGGCCATCTCGATGTCGACCACATCGGTGATCTGCGAGAAGCGGCAATCCTCGGGGCCGGGCTGCTTGTCGTCCCGCAACCTCACGAACTGGGGGGAAATCACGCTGCACAGAGGCAGCCGCCGCGTCGTCCGCCACCTCCCTCCGCCCTCGTCTTCCTCCCCGGGAATCCACTCCAACACCATGCGATCGATGGTGGCCCCTCTCGTGGTGTGCGAAATCAAGTCCAGACAGGAAATCTCCGCAACCCACTCGGGACGGACCATCTCGTAGGCGACCCGGTCCGAGTTGATCTCGGTGTATTCGCTCTCCACCACCATCTCTCGGAGATCGGAGAGATAATCCCGGCGCTGTTCGTCGGTGAATCCCCCGCCCACACGGCCCAGGACGTGGACGGCGCCGTCGGCCCGATAGATCCCCAGGAGCAGATCGTGGAGCAGCCCCGCCCGGTCGTCGGTGCCCTCGGCAAACCCGATCACGACGACGTCCAGGGTGTGCCGCGGCTTGATCTTGAACCAGCCCCCCTGGTCGCTGCGGGCCACCACGCCCTCGCTGCCTTCCTCCTCGACCCAGCGTTCGAAGAGACGCAGCACGCCCCGCGCCCCCTCCGCTTTCTCCGTCTCGACTGGCCGGATCCGCTCGCCTTCTCCGAATACCCGGCTCAACCAGTCCCAGGTGAGGTCGTAGTCCTTCAGCCAGTCTTCTCCGTCGATCTCGATCAGGTCGAATGGCGCGAGACACAGCCGCTCCACCTGCTCCTGCTCCCGCGGTCTCCGGGCAAAGCGGGACACATCGTGAACCCGCGCGCGCTTCCCGTCGCGCCTCCGCACATACAGCTCGGCCGGGATCATGGCCTGGCCGACCCCGGCTTTTTTGAGCAGGTCCGCCGCCTCTTCGAGAACAGGCATCCCGACCCGAACGGTCCCCCCCGGATTGACCAGGCAGATCTCGCCCGCGCGATACAGAATCGCGTTGAACTCCCCGTCGATCTTGCGGCTGACGAAGAATTCTCCCCCCGGCAGCACCCGCGAAGCGCTCCCCCGATCGCAGGCCACCATCCGTGCTCCCAGTTGCCTCCGGTAGGCCTGAACCCGAGGCAGCCACCTCGGATCCTCCAGCGAAACACCGGGCGCCGCCCCGTAAGGCCCCAGCCTGAATTCGATGCGGGAGCGGTCCAACATGTGGCCTAGCCTTCGCCCGAGGATTGGGGCTGTTTCAGTTCCATGTTGGAGAGGTGCAGGATCAGAGCATAGCGTTCTCCCTGGATGCGCCCCTCGAGAAACCCCCGGTAGTTCAATCCACCGCGACGAAAGACCAGCGGACCATTGCCCTTTTTCCCGCTGCCGAGGATCATCAGACTGCCCGCTTCATCGAGTTCCCGCGCCATTTCGTGAAGAAAATCGTAGGTGAGTCCATTGACGTGGTGGAGTTGCATCTTCCCGGAGAAAACGAAGCGCCGACACGCCTCTTCCTTTTTCACGAGACGCCCCGTCCAGGTCAGGGGAACCTCGCCGGCCACGTTCGGTTCCTCCCACTGCTTCGCTTTCCGCGAGACCTCTTCTCCCTCCAGATTGTAGCGCACCTCGTAGCGCGAGAGGTGGCGCACCAGTTCACCGTCGGGATCGAGAAAGGCACGAGAGGTCTCCGACAGGTAGCGGCCGAAATGCTCCACGTCGACCTCCGGGTCTCCGGCGATGATGGCATCCGCCAGCCGCGACGGCCCCCGGTAGGCTTCGAGCAGGGATTCCCCGTCCCGCCCCAGCATGGAACGCAGGATCTTGCGCGACGAAACCTGCGCCTCATCCTCGTCGATCCAGCGGTACTCCAGGGGCAGATTGACGCTCTCCGCGCTGACCTGCGCATCCCGGCCCCGGCTGTCTCGCAGATTGATCTCGCCCATCCCGGGCCTTTCTTATCCGCTCGGAGCCTCGTTGTCACCCCGAAGCTTCATCCCGGCTGAAATTCCTCGCCAGATCGAAGGTGCGCCGGTCGGGGGCGGGCAGGGAACGGCGGTGCCGCTCGATGGTCGGAGTGCATCCGAGAAAACGCCTGGTGTATTCGCAGCGGGGCTGCCCCAGGATCTCCCGGGGAGTTCCCGATTCGAGAATCCTGCCCTCGAAAAACACGTGAACCCGATCGGCGAATCGCTCCACGCCTGCGAGTTTCCCCGAGAGAAACAACATGCCCACTCCCAGATCGCGGCTCACGTGGCGGAGCGACCCGAGAAACGAGTGCTCCGCGACGTCGTCGAAGAAGAGGGTCGGATCCTCGCAGACGAGAAGTTCCGCTCCCCCGAGCAGGACGGTCATGAGCAGAATCCGCTGGGCCGACAGCGGGGAGATGTCGCCGCACGATTGATCCAGCAGCTTGAGAGGATCGAGGAAACCGACCCGGTAGAAAAATGCGGTCCGGCTCTCCTCGTCGCGGAACTCGGGCTTTCGCCCCCCGATCCGGATCGCCTCGTCCAGGTGCTGCCGCACGGTCAGCTCGGGATTGAGCTGGGCTCTCGGCGCGGGTCCGAGACGACCGATGCGCGTCCGCCGCCACTCGCGCAGACGGTTGGGTTTTTGCCGCAGAAGATCGCGCTCGTCGAAAAAAACCTCGCCCGCCTCGAGCCGGGCGGGGACTCCCGGCAGCCGCATGAGGATGGGCGCGAGCAGGCTCAATCCGCTGTCCGATTCTCCGCAGACCGCCACGATCTCGCCGCGGTGCACGGCGAAGCTCACGTCGTCGAGCACCGGGTCGCGAGCGGAGAGCAGGGTGGGCCGGGTGGCCGTCAGGCCGCGCACCTGGAGCAGCGGCAGGCGCGGGATCGGCGCGGGATCTTCGGAGGGGGAATTCATGGAAAACAGGGAATGCGGTGCGCCCCCGTGGCGATGCGGATCCACCACCCGTAGAGCGCGAAGATGGCGACCACGATGGAAGCCGTCAGGCCCGGCCACATGGTCAGTTCCGGGGCAGCGAGAAAGGTGTCCCGCCCCAGATTCAACAGGGCGCCGCAACTCAGGCGTTGATCGTCGATGAGACCGAGAAAAGAAAGGGAGATCTCGATCAGGATGACCCGGGGAAAGAGCTGGGCCGCCAGCCCGAAGCACTTCCGGATCACCGCAGGGGTGAATCGTTTGCGCAGCAGGACCGGCCGGGAAACCCCCGCGGCGATGCTGGCGGTGACATCGGGACCGCTCTCGGCCTGGCGGTACCAGCGAATCACGGGTTCGAGCCCGAAGAGGGCCACGATGACGACGAGGCCGATGCCCAGCACCAGAGAATCCCCCCCGGTGCCGGCAAGGAGGATGACGAGCAGAGCGATGATGGGGACCACGGCTCCGAGATCGGTGCGGTGTTCCTCTCTCCGGCGATTTTTTGGCGGTGAAATCCACGCGATCAGGGTGCCGATGAGGAATGCCAGCCCCACCCCCGTGGCCGTGGCGACGAGGGCGATGACGGAGGAGTGAAACATGGCCACCCGGCAGACGGCGAGCAGCGGGGGGTGCTCGGAGGTCCCCTCGATCAGGGAATAGCCTTGGCGCAACCAGGATTCCGAAACCGTGTCGGGCCGGATCGACTCCACTCCGCCGGTAGCGAGCCAGTAAAACACCATGCCATAGACGGCTGAGGCGAAAAACAGTCCCCGGCATCGCCAGAGGAGTCGCCCGAGGGCGCCCAGGTGCCGCAGGGGATGAGATTTCTTCCGGTTATTCATCACAATTTTTCCGGGCGGCGGCGGCGGCGGCGATTTCCCGGAGGAAAGAGACCAGGATGAGAGTCAGGGAGAAGATCGCGGCGAGCACGGCCACCGGGGCGACCTCGCCGGCGCGGGCCGTTGCGACAAAGAGACTCCCCGCGCCGGGGTATTTGAAGGCCCACTCCACGGGCAGGAGTGCGCCCAGCAGGGGCGAAAGCGGCTTGTCGAACAGGGTGAAAAGCCGGGGCCGGGCCAGGGGAATGACATTCCGGTGGAAGACCTCCGCAACCGGTTGCCCCTGGTAGACGAGAGCCCGGATGTGGCTGCGATTGGCCTGCACCGCGATTTCGTGGGTCGCCGCCTTGATCAACCACACCGTGGGAAAGGCCATGATGACCACGGCGATCACCGCCGCGTGCCAGATATCGAGGAGAGGAAAAGGTGTTTCCGCGCTCGCTTCATCGGCGAACCCCGGCCGGTTCCACACCTCTACCGAATACCAGGCGAAACAGGAAATGACCCACACTGACGGCAGCGCCGCGAGCAGAGCAAAAGGGAGCGACAGCCATTCACCGAGCCGGAGCGCCCGCAGGCGCGCCCCCAGGATGCCCCAGAGATATCCCGTGACGATGACGGCCAGAAAGGCCATTGCCACGGGCACGGCGGAGCGGATCAGCCGTTGTCCGATCCAGGCGGGCCACGAGGTCGCTTCACCGGCGAAATCGGGTGGTATCTCGAAGGTCCAGTGGTTCCCTTGCCAGATGTGCGTCTCGCTGTCGCCCAGGAGAACGAAGCCCACTTCCAGCGCCGCCGCGATGATCAGGGCGGCCAGCAGGCATCGGAGGATCGCTTGAAAGAGGCTGCGGAGAATGGAGTGGAACATGCGGAAGGAAGCCGGAGAACGATCACTTTTCGACGACCTCGCCGGGGAGAAGCAGGCCGGCAGACCGGGCCACGACCCGCTTGACCCACCAGGGTCGCTCGATCTCGGGATTGCGTGCGATAGTGAAAGAAGGCGAGACCGACCAGCGTCCCTCGCCGGCGGGCAGCGCGAGACAGAGCGCATTCTTTTTCACCAGGAGACAGCGCCCCGTGTCGCAGAGGAAAAGACACGGCTGCAGGGTCGAGATACGCCGCTCCAGCGCGGTGGCCAGCTGAGCGGTTCGGGTCAGGGTGGGCGCCTCGCGCAGAGCGGTGACCAACTGGTCCACCTCCGGATCGGAGAGACCGGAAAAATTACCCCGGCCCGGCCCGGCCTGGGAGGAATGCCAGCTGTGATAGCGATCCCGGCCCAGGAGAACCTCCCACCCCAGCAGGATGGCGTCGAACTCTCGATTGGAGAGATACTCCGTGACCATCCCGGACCAGGACTTTTCCTCGATCCGAACGATAACTCCGAAACTCTTCCACTGCGCGGCGAGATGCTCGGCCCACCTCAGGTGATCCGGGTTTTCCCGATTCACCAACAGCGAGAAGGCGAAGGGCTCGCCTTCCCGAGAGAAGACGCCCTCTCCGTCGCGCGACCAGCCCGATTCCTGCAGCAGCAACCGGGCCCTCTCCGGCTGAAACCGCGGCGGATCGAGCGAATCGGCGGAGTAGGGCACGCCGGGGAAAAACAGCCCCGCACTGGGACGTTCGTAGAAGGTGGGTTCGGCCGCGAGAACGGCGCGAACATCGACGGAGGCGGCGAGGGCCTCGCGCACCTTGCGCTGCCCAAAAAGATCGCGCCGCAAATTCCACGCCACGAAGGTCTGAATCCGCGGGGGATAAAACACGGCCCGAAAGCCGGCTCCGTCCACCGAGCCCAGGGCGATCTCCTCCTCGCGCGGCTCGTAGGCGTCGACCTCCCCGAGGCGGATCCAGCGAGACCGCTCCGCGGGATCGTCGGAATGTCGATACACCACTTTTTCCTGAACCGGGGCTCCCAGAAAATAGGAGGGAAACGCGGCCAGCTCTACGCCTCCCTGTCTCCGCCCGGTCATGCGGTAAGGACCGTTGCCCACCGGTCGGCGAAAAAAGGAGGCCCATTCGCTCTGCTCGCGGGACTCCAGATGATGCGCCGGAAGCACGGGCAGCGCCTCCCAACTCTCCATGACCACGGCCAGGGACGGGGGATCGACACACGTCACCCGGAGACGATGTTCATCGATCAATTCGACCGCGTCGACAAAACGAAAAGCATCTCCGAGGGGATAGATGGAGTCCTCGCGGGTGAGTTCCTCCAACGAAAAGATCAGGTCGCCCGCGGTCAGGGGAACCCCGTCGTGCCAGACCACGTCGTCACGCAATTCCAGGCAGAGATCGACGGTCAGGGAATGGCTGCGCTCTCCCAGGGTCTCGATCTCGGGGGATAGATTGGAGTTGTTCTGATAGTAGGACTCCAGCGCTTCAAGAAAAAGGTCGGGATCGCCCTCGACGAAAACCTGCACC
The DNA here is from genome assembly GCA_964562825.1 of uncultured Akkermansia sp. Lineage (GTDB taxonomy): Bacteria > Verrucomicrobiota > Verrucomicrobiia > Verrucomicrobiales > DEV007 > Arctic95D-9. Next base: position 10,796 of record CAZLUZ010000004.1, on the reverse strand, counting down.
AGCTCGTCGGACGCGAAATCCAGCATCTTGACTTTGCCCTGCACTCCGGAATGCGCCAGGAAGTCCTGAAAGGACGCTTGGCCGGAGTGATCCAGGCGAACCCGGAAAGCGTGGAGTTTTCCCAGTTCCTCTTCCTCGAAATTCTCCAGAAACGCCGAAAGTTTTTCCCGGGAATACCCACTGAGCACAAAAGCGAGCACGCGGTCGTCGCGGTAGACGGAGCCGATCTCCCATTTTTCCCGGAAAGCGGGCGATCCGACCCGTTCCTCTGCCGCGGCGGCCTTTTCCGGGTCGGCGAACCAGAGCGCCAGGAAGGACTCGAAGCGCCATCCGGTCAGGATGTGAGGGGCAAGCCGCATCTCCGCGTTCCGCTTCAGCAGAGGATCAAAAACCAGCCCGGTGACCTCGCGCGAGATGCCGGCATGCGGAATCAGCGGATTGAGTTCGCGGATCGGCTCCCCGATGAGGCAGACGAACTCCTCGTTATCCCGCACATACTCCAACTCCCCCACCTTGACAAACAGCCAGCCGAAAACGAGCAAGCCGTAGACAGGCAGGGTATACAGAAAAATGCGTAACCAGATCATCACCCGAATCTCAGAAGATCCCTCCTCCCCGCCCGACGCGATGCCGTTCTCGTCGAAGCGCTGCCAGACAGGGAATCCACCGTCTCTCATCGCCCGGCATTCCGCGTAACGGAAAATGAGACGTTTGGTCTCCCGATCTCATGCCGGACTCGACCCATATCCTGAAGAAACGCCCTTTTCCACTCGTTATTTCGCCGAGTCTGCTCGCCGGCGGGCTCTCTCATCTTCCGGGTTTCGTCTATCTCGACAGTTCCTGCTCGGACCAGCCCGGCACCTCGAGCCCGCGCTCGCGTTTTTCCCTGATCGCGGCCCGACCCACCGCCACCTACCGGGGCCGTATCGATGACCCCCACTCCACCGAAGCCCTCAGGGAATGCCTCGCCCGCAACGCCAGGGTCGAGACCGATCTCGGCTTTCCCACGGGTGGGCTCATCGGAGCCATCGACTACGACGGCGCCTTCCATTTCGGGGAATACCCCGAGATGCTGATCTTTGATCACGCGGCCGACCAATGGTATGAGATCGGCTCGCTGAGCCGTTCCTTCGACCCCTCGCAACTCGACGCCATCCCGGCGACGGTCCCCCCCACCGACTTTCGCCCGAGAATCGAGTCGGCGGAGTTTATCGCCATGGTCGCACGGGCCAAAGAGTGGATTGCCGCCGGAGATATCTATCAGGTCAACCTGGCCCACCGGTTTGAGTCTCCCTGGCATCACGATCGGGCCGCACTGTGGCGGCTCTACCTGACCCTCCGCGAAGTCTCCCCGGCACCCTATTCGGCCTACCTCGAACTCGACGGACGCACCGTCCTCTCCGCATCGCCGGAACTCTTCCTCAGAATCAGCGGCCGAAGAATCGAAACCCGACCAATCAAGGGAACCCGGCCCCGCTTCGCCGATCGCACCAAAGATGAAAAATCCGCCTACGACCTGATCACCTCCCCGAAAGAAATCGCGGAACTCATCATGATCACCGATCTGGAGCGCAACGACCTCGGCATGGTTTCCGCCTTCGGCTCGGTGGAAGTCTCGGAGTTGCTCAAGCTGGAGCGATACGCCCAGGTATTTCACCTCGTGTCCACCGTGGTGGGCGAACTCCGCCCCGACATCGATCCCGTCTCCGCCATGGTCGCCTGTTTCCCGGGCGGCAGCATCACCGGAGCACCGAAAAAACGCGCCCGCGAGATCATCGCCGAACTCGAACCGGTGCCCCGCGGCCTCTACACCGGCTCCATCGGGTGCTGGGGTTTCAACGGCGAAACCCTTTTCAATATTGCAATCCGCACCGCAATCCGCGAGCGCGATACCCTCCACTTCCACACCGGGGCAGGCATCGTGGCGGATTCCGATCCGGAAAAGGAGTGGGAGGAAACCCTGCACAAGGCCTCCGGCATCCTTCGCGCCGCCGGCTCAGACGCCTGAGCCCCTTTCTTTAACCGGCCCGGGCCGGCCCAATCGTTCATCGTATTCGGACCCACCGCCGCGGTCCGAATTTATTACAGGAAATCTAAATATAAAAATCATTTGATATTCTATATACCATCAACTAGAATCGCCATAAACTCCACGCGCCAAAGAACCGGTGGGTTTTCTGTAATCTGAAACGCTCCGGTTCGTCGGCGAAAATCAAGTTCTCTCTCAGCCATGTCTTTCTCATTCCGCAATCTGTTCACCCAGGACGAAAACGAGGATTCCTTCGGGGATCGGTCCTCGAGACCGGCGTCGGCCGTTTCCTCCGGAAGGGGCATCCCGACGCAGGAGTTCGAGATCGGCGAACTGCTACCCTTCATCCCTCCCGCCATTGTCGCACAGGGCCACCTTCCTCTGAGGGAGCGCGTCCGGATTCCCGTCTCTCCGGATGGGTCCAACGAGGTCCGACTCTCCACCATCTACCAGATGTGTCCCCCGCTGTTCGCGGCTGAGATCACTCCTCTGAACGATTCCGTGGTCCACCTGCCGCTCAAGGCGGAAAGGATGGCCGAGTCAAGCCCGGGAGTGCCCTACGCCAGCCAATTGGAGGAGAACCCTTTTCTGGACGGCTCCGAAGAGGCAGATTCCGGAGACGCCTTTTTCCCTGAGGAAGGCTCCCCGGGTTCCTCTCCATCATTTTCCGATGTCAGCCGGCGCTCGAGCGAGCCGGCTTTCGGCTTCCCTCAGTTCGATGAGGCGGACCAGACCGAAGATTTCTACACCGGGAGTCCTCCCTTTCTCGACGGAGACGAGGAGCAATCAGCGCAGCCTTTTGGCGAAGACCACGAGGACGGCTCGGGCTGGATGCCACCGTCCAGAGAGAAGTCACCCTTCTTTGCCGGAGAACACCCTGCCGGAGCTTCTCCTTTTTCCCTGGCTTCCGACGAGCCTTCGAGTGACGCCGCGGCAGATGCGCCCCCGGCCTCCGGGCATGCCGCGTCCCCTCCGGAGAACCCTTTTCGCGCCGACACCGCGCAGCTTGGAACCACCCCGGCTCCGCCCCGCGAAGAACCGTCAACTCCGGCTCCGGCTCCGGCTCCGGCTCCGGTCAGCGAACCGGCGAATCCGCCTGTCGCCGCCGATTCCGCCGAGTGGGGAACCGGATCGGCCCGGGTCGGCAGTCTGTTCCGCGAAGCGACCACCGTGGAGGCAGCGGAGACACCCCGCCCCTCCCAGCCGATCCGGCCCGAGGGAGAGGACGCCCGCACCCGTCCCCAGGGCACGGAATACCACTCGGTGAGTCCGAAACACCCTTCCCCCCCCTCTCCGGTCGATTCCGGAAAAGAAGGATCTTCAGCCGAGGCCACGCCGACAGCGAGCGAACCGGAGCCGCGGATGCCCCGGGCCATTCCGGCGGAACCGAGAGAAGTGACCGTGGAGACCGCCGCCTCCGCCGCCAAAAGAGTCCGCGCCACGGTGCATCGCTCCCCGCGCAGCAACCGGGATGGGGAAAAGACCGAGGAAACCGGCTCGACCCGGCAGATGCCGACGACATCCTTCCCCGAAATGAGGGACATCGAATTCCGCGCCGTCTTCGAGACGGAGGAAACGTTCACTGCCCGCAGAGTCTGCGAAAAAATCTCGGAATTCGAGGGAATCCTGGCCTGCGCCATCGTAACCCCCAGGGGAACCGTGGAGGCTTTCGAGGATGAACGCGACGCCCTGGGAGAGGTCGTGGCCGGTCTCTCGCAGCACGTGAGGGGACTCGCGAAAATCGCGGGGTTGGACGGGGCTCCCTATTTTGGGATCCAGACGAACCGTTCTCAGCTAAGCTTTTTCTTTGGAAAAAACAGCTTCCTGGCCGTCAAACATGAGACAGGGGCCTTCCGACCGGGAACCCGCGAGAAATTCGTTCTCGTGGCCCGGGGATTGGACGCCCTGGACAGCTGACACCACAGGCAATGGCATTCTGCAACCACGAGAAAAGAGAAGTGACCTTCAAACTGGTCTACTGCGGAGCACCGGGCGCGGGCAAGACCGCGAACCTGCGCCACATCCACCGGAAACTCGATCCCCACTTCCGGGGAAACCTCGTCTCGCATCCCATTCGGCGGGACGGAGCGGTGGCGTTCGATTTTCTCTCGGTGAAGGGCCCCCGCACCTCGGACTACCAGGTCTCCCTCCAACTCTACACCGCGCCGGGTGAACCCTGTTTCTCCCCCACCCAGAAAACCATTCTGCGGCGGGCCGACGGCATCGTATTCGTCGCCGACTCGGAACCGGAGAACATGCGGGCCAATCGGCTCGCCCTGAGTCTGACGCACGCCCTGCTGGAACAGAACCGGATCGATCCCGCACGCATTCCCTTCGTGTTCCAATTCAACAAGCGGGATTCAGCCGACGCCCTGGAGCCCGATCTCATCGACGAATTCCTCGGCGTGACGAAGCCCTCATTTCTCGCGACCGCATCCCTGGGCCACGGGGTCTTCTCCACGCTGGAGGAGTTGACCGATTCGGTCATCGCATCCTTCCACACCTCCCTCATTCGGGGGCGCCATCAAATCGGCGAGGAAAACATTGCATCCTCCTCGAATATGGCGCTCAGTAACTAGGGAGAGGATGAACAGAAAGACCAATCGAAAAACGGACCGAACTGCCGCGGTCACGCTGGAGGTCCCCTCTGGTGTGGCTGACGACATCGAATTGGTGCTGAGGGGGTTTGCCGAGGAAGCCGAGCTGGACACCGCTCTGGTGGTCGATTTCAGCGGCTTTCTTGTGGCCGGGATCTCGACCGTGGCCGATGTCGACGTCGACCGGATCGGCAACCTGGTTGCCGAGGCGGCGGATTCCGCGAGCGACCTTGCCGGGGCCTTGGGCGAGGGAGAACCCCTGGAAAGCCTGCACATCGGGGAGGACCGGTTTTTTTACCTTCGCGAGGTGGGGTCTCGCTTCATCCTGGTCGGGGTGAGCGACGCCCAGGTGCCCGCCGGCGTTCTCCGCAACCAGGCTCGTGCTATCGAGACTCCCCTGCTTTCTCATCTGGCCAAGGTGAAGGCGGTCCCCATGTCGCTGACCCGCAAAAAGACGGAGTTGCCCGTCGGCGAACCCGAACCGGTTCCGGTGCCCCCTATCTCCCTGCGGCAGCCCATCCCTGACCCCGAGCCCGAGCCGCTCGAGGAACATGCCGAGACCGCTTACGAACCCGAGCCGGTAACGACGGCGACGGAGCCCCAGCCCATCCCCGCTCCCCGGGCCTCCGCGAAGCCCGAGCCTTCCTCACGAGAAGAGCCGCTTCCACCTCGGCGGGAACCCTTTGTCGAGGAGCCGATGCCGCCGGTCGAACCGCAGCGGGCGCCGGCAAAGGCGATCCCCGTGAACGCCCCCGTGGCCAAGGGCCCCAACGGCCACACCACCGGACGGGTCCCGCTGCCCGCGCCGGCGGACCCGCAACCGGCTCCGGCGCTGCGGCGGGAGGAGGCTGCGCACCGTGGTGTCATCGACGAAGCCATCGCCTCCGAGATGCGCCGAGCCGAGCCCAGACCGGGCGAAGCTCCCCGGAAAGAGCCGCGGGAAGCCATCCCTGAATCCACTTTCGATTTCGACGAGGCGGGTTCCGCCGGAGCCGACATCCCCGCTCCTCGTGCCGAATCCGCGCCTCCCCCCCAAAACGAACCCTGGCCCGAGATCGGTTCCACGGCCGGGACGGGTTACGAAGACATCGATCAATCGGAACAGGAGCCGGCAACCGAATCCGCATCGATGATCCCGGCCCCCCGTCGTCGGGCCGTCGTGGAAAGTTCCCCTTTCGAGATGGACGAAGAGGAAGATGAAAGCGGCTCCTTCGCGCCGGCCCGCCCCAACACCACCCCGAACCATTTGAGCGTCCCCAAGGCGCGCCAGCGCGCGGCGGAGGCGCGCCAACAGACGAACGGTCCTGACGAACCGGAGCGGAAGTCGGGTCCCCGCTATTCCTTCGAGCTGGGTTAGACCTGGTGACCGTCGGGCTGGCTCCGCTCGGCAGCATAACCCAGCACTTCCTTCCGAGTACCTTCGCTTTTTTCCTCTCTAATTCGCATGGACCTGATCACCAAAGGTGGCCCGCTGATGATCCTCCTCCTCGGGTGTTCGATCGTGGCGATCGCGATCTTCCTGGAGCGGCTCTTCTATTTCCACAGGGCGGCGATCAACGTCGGAGACCTGCTCTTTGGCCTGCGCAACCTGATCAAGAATCGAGCCTATCAAGAGGCGGCGGCGGAGTGCGCCTCGACCCCCGGTCCGGTGGCCAGGGTGCTCCACTCCGCTATCCGCCGACCCATGGCCTCTCGCTCGGAACTCAAAGAGATCGTTCAGGAGAGCGGTCAACTCGAGGTGCCGAAACTGGAAAAGCACCTGGGGGTTCTCATGGCCATCGCCTACATCGCTCCCCTCATCGGCCTTCTCGGCACGGTTCTGGGACTGGTCAAAACTTTCGTCCAGATCAATTCGATCGGAGGGTTTTCCACGGTATCTGATGCCGAACTCTCCAAGGGCATCTACGAATCGCTCATCACCTCCGCGGGCGGACTCATGGTCGCCATACCGGCTTTTGTCTTTTTCGCCTACCTCCGCTCCTACTCCCGGAATCTCATGCACGATATGGAGCGGGCCGGAATTGAGATCGTCAACACGATCTGCGATCTCCGGGACCAACCCAGCGATATCATCCCGATCAAAACCAAGCTTCCCCCCGCCGAAGTCGAGGATCACCAGCCCGATCTGTCTCCTTGAAGCTGGAATCCACCATCACCGACAAGGCGGGATTCCTCTACACCGCGCCCCTACTCGACGGGGTCCTCCTCCTCCTCGTCTTCTTTGCCCTGGGTTCGGGTTTCGTCCTCAAATCCGGTGTCCAGATCGATCTGCCCACCTCGGGATCGGGTCTCCCGCCCTCGCGGAATACCCACATCGTTACCATCCAGAGGGGCTCACCGCCGAAGGTCTACTTCAATGAGTCCCGAGTGGACTCGACCCAGTTTCAGGAGGAATTGGAGCGGGGCAAGTCCTCGTCGACACAGCTTATCATCCTGGCCGATCGCGAGGCTGACTACGGCGCGGTGATGGACGCCGCCTCGCTGGCGCTGAAGTCGGGTTACCAGGTTTCCTTCGGCACCCAGCCCGCTCGCGAGTGATGAATCGCAAAGAGAAACGCCATCAGATCAGCGAGTGGTTCATCTTCTCCTGGATTCCGGAGAAGAACACCCTCCGCACCCTCACGGCGTTCGGTATCTTCTCGGCTGTGATTCATTTTATCGGGTTTTATCTCTTCCAGGTCGTCTATCCCGAACCTGTCAGGTCCGAACTTCGCCCCGACCGACTGCTGCTCCTGGACACGGGCAGCCCCGAGGTGCGGACTTTTCTCGAAAGAATCCAGGACCGCAACATCTACCTGGAGCCTCCCTCGGCCAACTCGGAGTCCCGCGTCCGTCTCTCGGACTACGCGGTCCGTTTCGTCCCCTCTTTCGCGGAGACGGATCCCGTGCCCAAGCGGCTGGAGAGGCACGGCGATGTCCTCCGCTCCGAGATCCCGGAACCGGCTTCTTCCCTCGAGGTGGAGAACTGGCGAAACCGGGTAATCTTCAGCGACAGCCTGATCCGGAGAGGAATCGCACCCCAATCGATCTTCGACGACTACCTCGACTTCGTCCCCAATCTGCCCCCGCTGCGGGTCAACCTCTCGGTTGCGTCGGACGGGAGGCCGGTCCACGTTGCCGTGCTGGGAGAGATCTCCAGCGAGGACGGGGAAATCCTGGCGGAAGCCATCCGCGAAACCCTCCGCTTCCAACCCGCGCCCGGGGACGGGGTGCCTGATCCCGGCTGGATGGAGCTGGGCCGGTCCGCCTCCGAACCGTAGAAGAAAGCAAGCCAGGTATGTTTCGAGTCACCTTGGACGGAGTCATCGCGGTGTATCTCGTGATCATCCTGTGTTCCGTCTTTTTTTCCTGGTTGGCCGCCGAGGTCTTCCGCCGCGGCAAAGAAAATCGGCGCCGAAAGCACTTCGTCATCTGCGGGATCTGCGACCACGTCTACGAGGATCTGACCAAATCGGAACTGTCGGAGTGTCCCCGCTGCGGGGCGCGGAACGAGCGGGAAAGGGTCGTCGAAATTTGAAAAGGGGCCCGGACAAATCGAGTTGCATTGCCCCTCAAGCGCCTTCACTGTAGCCGCCAGATTTCTTACCAGGAATTGTCATGGATCGACGAGTGGTCATCACGGGAATGGGCGTTGTGTCTCCGATAGGGAACACGGTGGAGAGCTTTTGGGAGAGCCTCGTCGAGGGAAAAAGCGGTATCCGGCGGCTGGATGCCATCGACACCTCCGATCTCGGATGCGAGATCGGGGGCGAGGTTCGGAATTTCGACGCTCTCCCATTCCTGAAGAATCCCAAGGACATCCGGAGGACGGATCGCTTCTCGCAGCTCGGCATGGCCGCGGGCGTCATGGCCATCCGCGATGCCGGGCTGGACACGGCCGACTTCGATCCCACTCGGGTCGGTTGCATGGTGGGTAGCGGGATCGGCGGTCTGGCCACCATGCAGACCCAGTACGACAACCTCCGGGACAGGGGCGCCTCCCGGGTCTCGCCCTTCACCATCCCCATGATGATCACCAACATCGCCAGTGGCATGCTGTCGATGGATTTCGACCTCCGCGGGCCCAACATGAGCATCGTGACGGCCTGTGCCACCTCGAACCACAACATCGGAGAGGCCTGGAGGATGATCAAATTCGGCGACGCCGATGCCTTTGTCGCGGGCGGCACGGAAGCTTCCATGACTCGTCTGGGCGTGGCCGGTTTCGCCAACATGCGCGCTCTGAGTTGCCGGAACGACGACCCTGAGGGCGCATCGCGCCCCTTCGACCTGGGCCGCGACGGATTTGTCATGGGCGAGGGAGCCGGAGTCGTCGTCGTGGAGGAGTTGGAGCACGCCAAGAAGCGCGGGGCCAACATTCTCGCCGAGCTGGTCGGCTACGGACTTTCGGCGGATGCCCACCACCTCACCTCACCCCATCCCGACGGGGAAGGTGCCGCCCGCTGCATGGAGATGGCGATCCGGCATGCCCGGCTCTCCGTCGACCAGGTCGGCTACGTCAACGCCCACGGCACCTCCACCCCGCTGGGCGATATCTGCGAGACAAAGGCCATCAAGCGGGTGTTCGGTGCCTACGCGAAAGACGGACTGCTGGTCAGCTCCTCGAAGTCGATGACCGGTCACCTCCTCGGCGCCGCCGGAGGAGTGGAACTGGCCACCTGCATCAAGGCGGTGATGCACGACATCGTGCCCCCCACCATCAATCTCACCGATCCGGATCCCGAGTGCGACCTCGATTACGTCCCCAACGTGGCCCGCGAGGCCAAGATCGAGGCCGCCCTGACCAATTCCTTCGGCTTCGGCGGCCACAATGCCTCGCTGCTCATCCGGAAGTTTTCCTGAGGTGTCGGGGCGCTGGCGCTATCCCCTGCCGATACCCCCCGCCCCCGGCCTGCGGGGCCCGCGCCATAGCCTGTTGAGTCCCGTAGAGAAGGGGGTATCCTGCCGGCACCATGCGCATTCTTTCCGGCATTCAACCGAGTGGGAAAGGCCATATCGGAAACTATTTCGGTATGATGCAGCCGTCCATCGATCTGCAGAACCAGGGCGACGCCTACTACTTCATCGCCGACTACCATTCCCTCACTTCGATCCACGACCCCGGGGTGCTGCGGGAGAACGTCCGCACCCTGGCCGTGGATTTTCTCGCCTGCGGTCTCGATCCGGAGAGGGCTACCTTCTGGAGGCAATCCGACGTGCCCGAGGTCACCGAACTGGCCTGGATCTTGAGTTGCGTCACCCCGATGGGGCTGCTCCAGAAATGCGTCTCCTACAAGGACAAGGTCGCCCAGGGACTTTCCCCCTCGCACGGGCTCTTCGCCTATCCCGTGCTGCAGGCCGCCGATATCGTGCTCTTCGACTCGAATGTCGTTCCCGTGGGCCGGGACCAGAAACAGCACATCGAGGTCACCCGGGACATCGCGATGAAGTTCAACGACCGCTACGGGGAAGACCTGCTCATCGTCCCCGAAGCCCGCATCCGTGAGGAGACCGCTGTGGTGCCCGGCCTCGACGGGCAGAAAATGAGCAAGAGCTACGACAACACCATCGAGATCTTCGAGGAAACGGAGAAGAAACTCCGCAAAAAGATCATGAAGATCGTGACCGACTCCACCCCCGTGGAAGAACCGAAGGATCCCGAGGGCAGCTACCTCATCGAATTGTACGCGCTCTTCGCCAGCCCCGAGGAGGTCGAGGAGATGAAAGAATCCTACCGCGCCGGAGGGCAGGGCTACGGCCACTACAAGCAGCAGCTCTTCGAAAAGATGCGCGACTACTTCGCACCCATGCGCGAGCGGCGGGAGGAACTTCTCGCCGATCCGGCTTTCGTCGAAGACGTCCTCGCCGAGGGTGCCCGGAGAGCCCGCGCAAAGGGCCGGGAAGTCATCGACCGGGTCCGTCACGCCGTGGGAATGTGATGCCCGCCCCCACCGATTTTTTTCGGTCCGTTGTTCTTAGTTACAATCTCATTCCCGCTTTGTAATGGTGGCACCCCGCGTTCACGGGATGTAATCTACTCGCCGGGGAGGAGCTCTCCCCGATTCGATTCGCACCACTCACCGACAGCAGACCAAACCATGGAAGTCTTGGAAACCCTCGCCGTGGCCCTGGCATTCGCCACACTGGCCGGCCTCACCCTCTCTCTCACCGACTTCATAACGCGACTGGCC
>CAZLUZ010000003.1:58790-68882 GCA_964562825.1 uncultured Akkermansia sp. | reverse complement strand
CCTCCGATCTTTGCCGGGCTGAGGCCTTCCAACCGATCGACTTTTCCTCGAAAAGGTGAGGGCGGTCCCATCAATCCATGGGAGACTCCCTCCGCCGATGAACCGGGAAATCCATGCCAGGCGGTCGCCCCTTTCTCTGCCTCATCTCTGTGGGGTGATCGGAGGCGCGGGCTGCATCGCTTTTGCCCCCATCTTCGCGGTTCTCAGCATGACCGGGCCAGCCGGGGTGGGCAGCTGGGACGCCGCCTTCTGGAGAGTATTCATCGGGACCATCGCACTGGGGCTCCTTCTCCTCGCTCAGCGCAAACCCCTGGTTCCGGCACCCTCCGACTTTCGTCATGGGCGAGGCTGGATCTGGCTGCCGGGGATGGCCTTCGGCCTCGACTTCTGGACGTGGCACTGGTCCTTCCAGCATACCTCCGTGGCCAACTCGACATTGTTGGCGAATACCTCGATCCTCTGGGTCACCCTGTTTGCCGCCCTGGTCTGGAAAGAGCAGATCACCGGGCGCTTCACCCTGGGAGCCGTCTGTGCCTTTGGCGGCATGGTGCTCCTCGTCCTCAGCTCGGGAAATCGCATCCCCCCGACCGCGGGTAATCCCGTTTTCGGCGATTTTCTCGCCTTGGTTACCTCGATCTTTTACGCCATCTACCAGCTCTCGGTGAAACACTACCGGCGCCGGCATTCGGCCCACATCCTCCTGTTCTGGGCCAGCGTCGTGGCCTCCCTGGTCCTGTTTCCCGTGGCCTTGATCCACGCCGATCCCCTCGTCCCGGGCAATGCCGCCTGTTGGTGGGCGCTCATTGGTCTGGGGGTCCTCTCCCATGCCTGCGGTCAGGGCTTGATCGCATGGAGCCTGGGTGGTTTGCCCTCGAGCCTGGCCGCCGTCACGCTCCTCGTCCAGCCCGTCCTCACCGCCCTGCTCGGCATCTTTCTGCTCGGCCAGGAGATGGTCGCCCTTCAGACTCTCGGGGCGATCGTCGTCGTTGTCGGGTTGTTCCTCGCGATCCGCGGCCGGGGACGTTGATTCCTCACCCACCGCCGGGAGGAGGGGCTGCCGGATGGGTCACGGTTCGCCGTCTGGTCTGGCCGTTTCCGAAAGATCGAGGGCGTCGGGAAGGTCGCGAGTCAGGCGCTCGTACAATCGCCGCGTCGCTTCCTTCTTCGCGCCAAGTTTCTGGCTGAGATCTTGTGTCTCCTCGAGGTCCGTCTGGATGTGGTAGAATCGGCCTCCCTCGGGAAAGTCCTCGCGATTCCGGCCTTCGCGCTCTTCCTTCCGTCGGAAGGGCACGCTCGTCAGCTTGTAGTCACCGTTGCGAATCGCGAAGTTACCGTCGCCCTGGCGGCGGAAAAATAGCACCTCGTGGGGGTTCCCCTCCTTCTCGCCGGTGAGGAAGGGAATCAGATTGACGCCGTCGATGATCCGGTCGGTCGGCAGGGTGCCCCCAGCGAGTTCGACCGTGGTGGTGAAGATATCCATCGCACTGACGACCGCATCGGTATTGACGTTTCCCTGGTCGAGCACGCCCGGCCAGCTCATGACGAAAGGAACGCGCACTCCACCATCGAAGACGGAACCCTTGCCCGAGCGAAGCGGCAGGTTGACCCCGCCCAGATCGTTGGGCCGCGCCAGCGCCGCGCCGTTGTCGCTGAGATAGAAGATCAGCGTCTTTTCGCGAAGACCCTCCTTCTCGAGAAGATCGAGTATCTCGCCAACACCATCGTCGACCGCAAGCAACATCGAGAGGTAGGTGAGGCGGAGCAATTCCTGGTCGAGATCTGTGCCCTTGAAATTGCCAAAATCGAAATTGGGCGGGTCGTAAGCGGCCCTTCTCCCCCTCGCAGAGCGGTGCGTCTTCCGCCGCTCGAAGGCGTCCGCATACTCGGGCGCGTGGTCGACGATGCGCTGCATCAGCGAGTCCTTGGTGCAAAAGGGGCTGTGCGGCGCATGATGGGCCAGATAGGCGAAGAAAGGCTTGTCCCGGTGTTTCCGGATGAACGCCAGCAGCGAATCGGTGAGTGCGTCCGTCACGTAAGGGGTCCTCTTCATGAAAAAATCGGTCTTGGAAGTCGGATAGGCGTAGTCGAATCCCCGGCCTCTGGGCAAGAACTCCTCCGTTTCTCCGCAGTGCCATTTTCCGAACATGGCAGTCACGTAGCCCGTGTTCTCAAGTGCTCGCGGTATCATGATCTCGCTCGCCGGCGCGAAGTAATCGTTCTCCTCCACGCCAAATCGGCTTCCCACCCGGCCGGTGAGCCGGGCTTGCCGCGAAGGTCCGCAGGTCGAACAGGCAACGTACCCGTTTCGGAAGACGATTCCCTCCCGCGCCAGGCGATCCAGATTCGGTGTCAAAGCCTGGCGGGAAGCGGGATAGCTTTGGAAACCGGCGTCGGCATAGCCCTGATCGTCCGTGAGTAGGACTATCACGTTCGGTTGCTCGGCACCCGGCACGGAGACACCGAGGAGAAGGAGAAACAGGAAAACAGGGAGTCGTTTCATCGAGCCACCGGGCGCGGGTCCGAGTCCGGCCATCGCAGGGTGGACGAATCCCGCACCCGTATCGAGTCTTTTAACCGCCCGATGACCAAGGGCGCAAGAGTTTTGTCGGCCTCGATCGGAGGGTGCCCCAAGACGCACCGCGGGCAAGCCACCGGCCATCGCGGGGAATAGCCGTTCCCGAAGCTCAACCGTTCAGGTAGTCGCGGGCCAGGGCGACGAGGTCTTCCCCGCTGTGGACGTAGCGTTCCCGGTACTCCTCCACCGCGGGGGCGTTGCCCCGGATGAAGGCTTCCAGGCCATCCGGTTCCAGTCCGTGCTCGGACCGGGCCCACTGGAGAAATTCGGCGACACAGCGGTGGGTGCGTCCCGCCCCGATCGCGCTCAGGCTGTCGCGAAACAGGGTGGCCCTGTCCCAGTCGATCTCCGCAAGCAGGTAGGTGAAACCCTCGTCCCGGATGTGCTGGTCGATCTCCTCGATCTGGTCGGGCTTGATGTCCCTCGGATTGTTCGGCGCAGAGGCGATCAACTCCTCCACCAGTGTCTCCCTTCCCCCAATCTGGCGAAGCTTTTTCCGGGGCAGAAAAGGCTCCGGTGTCGCTCCGTTGTCGAGCAGCAGATGGATGATCTCCCGGTTGCGGTTGATGATGGCGAGAAAGAGCGGGGCTCCCCCCTGAAAGTTGACATCGGCCCCCTCCTCGAGGGCATCGCGGGCGTTTTCCACCGAGCCGACCGTACAGGCCAACTCCAGAGTCCGGTTTTCGGGCGAAACATTCATGCTGAAGAGAGAGGAAGGAAAACGTCAGCGGAGCAGGGAAGCGGTGAGGAACTATAACATTTCTAAAAAATAGGTAAATACTGAAAAAGAGAAAAATCGGTAAATTGAGAAGTTTCTTATAATTACCCTCAATTCAGGCCTCATCGCACCGGCAAATTCCTTTTGCAGAAGCGCATCAGGGCCTGGGCGATTTCCTCGGCGAGCACCTGCTTGAACCAGGAGGACTGGCAGCGCTGGTTTTCCCAGCGATTGGAGAGAAATCCACATTCGACGAGAACGGCGGAGCCCTGGGTGAGTTCCAGGACCTTGAATTGCTCCGGTTTGAAGCCCCGGTTACGCGTCACGATGCGTCGCCCGAGCTCGCCCTGGATGAAGCTGGCCAGTTTCTGGCCGTCGACACAGCCCGGCCAATAGAAGGTCTCGATGCCGGCGATGCTCCGGTCCTCGTGGGCGTTGAAATGCAGGCTCACGAAGACGCTCCCGGGAATGCGGTTGGCCACCTCGGCTCGTTCCTCCAGAGACACGAAGACATCCTCGCGGCGGGTCAGGGTGGTCGAATAGCCTCGGCCCTCCAGAACCTTCTCCACCCGCTTGGCCAGGTCGAGGGTCAACACCTTTTCCATGACCCCGTATTGCTCGCTGCCGGGGTCCTTGCCTCCATGCCCCGGATCGATCACGAAATGGAGCTTTGGCCGAGTCTCCGCCTGGGCGGACCCGAGAGAAAGGGTGAGGCACCAGAAAACCGCAGGTAGAAGAGTCCCGAATTTCATGATCTCTGATCGCCGCGGCAGTGTAATGGTGGCACTCCCACCTTGTCGAGTCTGTGGTTAAGAAAACTTAGATATCAGTTATTGCTCCGGGTCAGTCGGGCACCGTGGTGGTCCTGGCCCGCTTTTGCCGGGAACTTGCCACGCTTGCGCAACTTTTCTCCCGCGAAAGGGTTGGAAAACGGGGCAAAACGTGACACAAAGACCTCAGAACGCCGGGTTTTCCACGCCCGCGAATCTGGATTTCCATGGCAGACTTCGATTCCCTCGACCACCGCACCGCCGAGGAAGAGAAAAGGGAGAGCAACGAATACCACGTCGCTCTGATGATGCGGGTGAAGGATGGCGAGATGGACGCCTTCGAGGAGTTGGTGGAGATTCATCAGAACAGCGTGGTGGGGACGGTGGCAAAAATGCTGGGCGGCGCCAGTGACGCCGAGGACATCGCCCAACAGGTCTTTGTCCGCGTGTGGAAATCGGCCGCCCGCTATGAACGACAGGCGAAGTTCACCACCTGGTTGTTCACCATCACCCGAAATCTCGTGTTCAACGAAGTGCGCCGCCGTCGCCGCAAGCCGGCGGTCTCGATGGAGGAACGGGAGGAGGAATTCCATCTTGTGGAGGCCGACGAACGCGCCGTGGCCCCGGACGACTCGGTGCTGCAGGCCGAGCTGGAGGAGGAGGTCGACAAGGCGATCGCCGCTCTTCCCGAGAAACAGCGCCTCGCTGTGGTGCTCCGCCGCTACGAGGAGATGCCCTACGAGGAGATCGGTCAGATCCTGGACCTCTCCGTTCCCGCGGTGAAGAGCCTGCTTTTCCGGGCCCGATCCCAGCTCAAGGAAAGTCTGCGGCATTACCTGGGCGACTGAGCGTCCAATTCCCGATGTACTTGATAAATCCGCGGCAGCAACCTAAGCTGGGCCGCCGTGGAACCTCTTTGTCGATGAGCCTGTTTCTCAAAATTCCGCTTCTTGTGATCATCCTGATCGCCTTCAACTTTTTCCTCATCTCGGATCCGGACTCGCTGCAGCCTCAGGCGGTTCCCGTGTTTTCTCTGGATATGCCTTCGGGCGGCGTGTGGCACGCCACCAAGGGGGATTTCCTGATCATCGGGGGGGTGCTTCTTCTCTTTCTCGAGATCGTGAAGTCCACCCGGATCAGCATCACGACGATCATGGAGCACGTGCTCTCCCTTTTCGTCTTCCTCGTGTTTCTCGTGGAATTCATCCTCTGGCCCGCGGCGACGAACTCGACTTGTGTCATCCTCATGTTGATCGCCCTGCTCGATGTGATCGGGGGCTTCGCCATCTCCTTCGCCAGCGCGCGGCGTGATTTCAACCTCGGCGGAATCCACTGAGGGGCACTGGTGGGGGACTCCGGCCCGGGTTGCCTAAAGCACCTTGACTTGTCTCTGAAAACCAGCAAGCTGGCGGCAATCTCATCCCGCGACCATGAAGATTGCCTTTCTCACTGCCGGGGGCATTGCGCCCTGCCTGTCCTCCGCCATCGGCGGTTTGATCGAACAGTACAACGAACTCGCACCGGATGCCGAACTGATCGGCTACCTCAACGGTTACCAGGGGCTGCTTCTGGGAAGGTCCTACACCTTCCCCGCCTCGGTCCGCGAGCGGCACGAGGTCTTTCATCGTTTCGGGGGGAGTCCCATCGGCAACAGCAGGGTCAAGCTGACCAATGTGGATGACTGCGTGCGGCGCGGTCTGGTCAACGAGGGCGATCTGCCGCTCGAAGTCGCGGCCCAGCGCCTGCAGCAGGACAGGGTCGATATTCTTCACACCATCGGGGGCGACGACACCAACACCACGGCGGCGGACCTGGCGGCTTATCTTCGGGATCACGAATACGACCTGACCGTGGTGGGACTGCCCAAGACCGTCGACAACGACGTGTTCCCCATCGCCCAGACCCTGGGTGCGGTGACGGCGGCGGAGCAGAGCGCCCTGTTTTTCGGAAACGTGGCCAACGAGAATACCACCAGCGGCCGGCAACTGATCATCCACGAGGTCATGGGGCGCCACTGCGGATGGCTCACGGGTCGGGCCGCCTACGAATACCGCAGGAATCTCGACGGCTGGGAGTGGTTTCCCGAGGCCCTGCTGGACCGCAATCGATGGGAGGTCGACGCGGTGTGGGTGCCGGAATTGGACATCGATCTCGACGCCGAGGTCGAACGGCTCGCCGGGCTCATGGACCGGAACGATTGCATCAACATCTTCCTCAGCGAGGGCGCCGGGATCGACACCATCGTGCGGGAGAAGATCGCCGCGGGCGAGGAGGTAAAGAAGGACGCCTTCGGCCACTACCGGATCGACGAACTCGACACCGGGAAGTGGTTCGGGGCCAAGCTCAAGGAGCGTCTCAAAGCGGAGAAGGTCCTGGTGCAGAAGAGCGGCTATTTCGCGAGGTCTGCGGCCCCCAACCGGGAGGACATCGACCTGATCCGACGGAGCTGCGCGGAGGCGGCACGCTCGGCCCTGGCCGGCCAGAGTGGTGTCGCCGGTCTGGACGAGAATCGCGGGGGCGAGATGGCGACCATCGATTTCCCCCTGATCAAGGGCGGCAAACCCTTCGACGTCGATCTCGACTGGTTCACCGGGATGCTCGGCGAGATCGGTCAACCCCTCGGGGCGCGCGCCGAGGCCCATTGACGGGCGGCCGGTCAAAAGATTTCCGGCAAATTGACATCCCGGTGCGACCGTTTAAGGTTGCGCCGATTTCTCCGGGGCGTCCGGAAGGGAAGACTCTTCCCCAATCGAAAAACAAGGCAAGCAAAGCGATCAACGACAATGCTGATACAGATCAGGCATCACAGAATATGAAAATGGTATATTATTTCGGGGACGGAGAAGCCGACGGACAGAGATCCCAGAAACCGCTCCTCGGGGGTAAGGGCGCCAACCTCGCCGAGATGGCTCTGATCGGTCTGCCCGTGCCGGCCGGATTCACCATCACCACGGAAGTCTGCACGTACTACTACAAGAACAATCACCAGTGGCCCGAAAAACTGCAGGCGGAGATCGAGGAGAACCTGGCCAAGGTCGAGAAGGTGATGGGGAAAAAGTTCGGGGATCTGGACAATCCTCTCCTGCTCTCGGTTCGCTCGGGTGCGAGGGAATCGATGCCGGGGATGATGGACACCATTTTGAACCTGGGAATCAATGACGAGGTGGCCGCTGCACTGGCCAAGAAGACGGGCAACGAGCGTTTCGCCTGGGACAGCTACCGCCGATTCCTCCACATGTATGGGGATGTCGTGATGGGAGTTGAGGTCGCGGAGGGCGAATACGAGGATCCCTTCGAATTGATCCTGGAGCACGTCAAGGAGGCCAAGGGTGTCACGGTCGACACCGAGCTCGACGCCGACGACCTCAAGGAGATCGTGGAGAAATCCAAGGCCCTGATCCTGGAGCGAACCGGCGAGGGATTCCCTCAGGACCCGATGACCCAGCTTCACGGGGCGATCAATGCGGTCTTTTCCTCCTGGGACAACGACCGTGCCCGCGTCTACCGGCAGAAATACGGGATTTCCGCCGAGTGGGGCACTGCGGTGAACGTCCAGGCCATGGTTTTCGGCAACACGGGCAAGGCATCGGGCACCGGGGTGGCTTTCACCCGCGACCCGGCCACCGGGGAGAATGTGTTCTACGGGGAGTATCTGGTCGATGCCCAGGGCGAAGACGTGGTCGCCGGTATGCGCACACCGAAGCAGGTTGCCCAGATGTCGGAGGACCTGCCCGAGTCCCACAAGGAGCTGCTCAAGATCCGCGAGCGACTGGAAAAGCACTTTCGCGATGTGCAGGACATCGAGTTCACCATAGAGGAAGGCAAGCTCTGGATGCTGCAGACCCGGAACGGCAAGCGCACGGGATTTGCCGCGGTGAACATCGCGGTCGACATGGTGAACGAGGGTTTGATCACCAAGGAGGAAGCGCTTCTCCGGATTCCGGCGGAAGACCTCAGCCACCTGTTATCGCCCATCTTTGATGCCGCGGTGGAGGACAAGGCCGAGGTGATCGGCTCGGGGCTTCCCGCGGGGCCGGGGGCGGCCTGCGGCAGGATTTATTTCTCCGCCGAGACGGCTGTTGCCGCCGCCAACCGGGGAGAGAAGGTCATCCTGGTGCGTCGTGCCACCTCGCCGGAGGATCTCCGGGGGATGATTGCCGCCGAGGGCATTCTGACCACCGAGGGGGGTGCCTCCTCGCACGCCGCTCTGGTGGCTCGCCAGATGGGCAAGATCTGCGTCTGTGGTGCCCACAACATGTCGATCGACTACGAGAAAAGGACACTCACGGGCGAGGATGGCAAGGTCCTCCACGAGGGCGATTTCCTCTCCGTGAACGGGTTCCAGGGCAAGATCCACGCCGGGGAGATTCCCACCGCTCCGTCGAAAGTCATCCAGGCGCTGCTCGAGGGTGACGCAGCGGCCAAGGATAGCGACACCTACAAGAAATTCGACCAGCTCATGACGTGGGCTGACGAGCACCGCAAGCTGGGCGTTAGGACCAACTCGGATTCTCCGGAACAGGTGAAGAATGCCATCGCCTTTGGCGCGGAGGGTATCGGATTGACCCGGACCGAGCACATGTTCTTCGAGGGGGACCGGATTGATGCGGTCCGCCAGATGATTTTGGCCGATGACGACGAGGGGCGCGCCGCCGCTCTGGAGAAACTGTTGCCTTACCAGAAGGGAGATTTTATCGGTATTTTCGAGGCACTGGAGGGCCGTCCGGCCACCATTCGCCTGCTGGATCCGCCCCTGCACGAGTTCATCGGAACCATGACCGAGGACCAGATTTCCGATCTGGCGAAAAAGCTCGGTGTCGAGGCTTCTTTCATCAAGCGGAGGATTGAGGACCTGCACGAAGAAAACCCGATGCTGGGTCATCGGGGCTGCCGTCTCGGCATCGTTTATCCGGAGATCACCAAGATGCAGGCGACCGCCATTCTCGAAGCCACCGTCGAGGTGCAGGCCAAGGGTATCGAGGTGAACCCCGAGATCATGGTTCCCCTGGTGGGATTTGCCCGGGAACTGGAATTGCAGAAGGGCGTGATCGATGAGGCCGCCGAGGAGGTGCGGCAGAAGCACGGTCTCGAGCCGGATCAGCTGAAGTATCAGGTGGGCACCATGATCGAGATTCCCCGGGCCGCCCTCACCGCCAACGAGGTGGCCGAGTTCGCGGATTTCTTCAGCTTCGGGACCAACGACCTCACCCAGACCTGCCTTGGGTTGAGCCGGGACGATTCCAGCTCTTTCATGTCCGCCTACCAGGAGGTGGAGGTGTTGAGGAACAACCCGTTCGCCTGCCTCGATCAGACGGGGGTCGGCCAGCTGGTGGAGATGGGAGTGGAGCGCGGACGCGCCACCAAGCCCGGTCTCAAGGTGGGCATTTGCGGCGAGCACGGTGGGGACCCCAGTTCGGTGAAGTTTTGTCACCGCACCGGGCTCAACTACGTGAGCTGTTCGCCCTTCCGGATTCCCATCGCCAAGCTGGCCGCCGCCCAGGCGTCGCTGGAGGAGGCATCGGCTTAGTGTGAGGCGGTGACCTGTAGCGGGCATTCATCCCGGAATTCTTTTCGGCGGGGCAGTCTTCGGACTGCCCCGTTTTTTTGGGCGGTGGGGAAGCCTTGCTGTTCCGGGTGGAGGCAGGCTTGGCGAGCGGGATGGGTACGGCTGCGGTGTCGCCGCACTCGCCAGCGTGTGGAGGGGTGCGACGGCCGAGGCCACCTTCTGGCGAAGGCGGGTACGTTCAAGCGCGAACGCCTTCTCGCGACGACCCAGGTCGTAGCCGCGCTCGCCAGAGCGTGGAGCATCTTGCCCCGGCCACCTTCTGGCGAAGGCGGCTACATTCAAGCGTGATCGCTTTCTCGCGAAGACCCAGGTCGTAGCCGCGCTCGCCAGAGCGTGGAGCATCTCGCCCCGGCCACCTTCTGGCGAAGGCGGCTACATTCAAGCGTGATCGCTTTCTCGCGAAGACCCAGGTCGTAGCCGCGCTCGCCAGAGCGTGGAGCATTTCGCCCCGGCCACCTTCTGG
>CAZLUZ010000003.1:0-58690 GCA_964562825.1 uncultured Akkermansia sp. | reverse complement strand
AGGTCGTAGCCGCGCTCGCCAGAGCGTGGAGCATTTCGCCCCGGCCACCTTCTGGCGAAAGCGGCTACGCCGTTCTGCCCATCATCTTCACCGGGACGGCTTTGGGAAGCGCGGGGGACGTGCCCAACTGACACGTCATCCGACCGATTCAGGTCCGCGGCGGACCGTAGGCAATGCGGTTTCTCCCATCCCAGGACCAGCCGTAAAATCCATCCTCATAGTTTTGCGTGCGGTACCCAAGCAGCAATGCGACGAGGAAAGACAGACTGGAGCGCCATCCCGTGCCGCAATAGAAGACCAGGGAAGTGACTCCACTCTCCACGCCCTCATCCACGATATTGAGCCTCCGCCAACGGCGGCGCACCGCCTCCAGACAGGGAGCCAATCGGTGGGTTTCGGGGTCCACCAGGGTGTCCCAGTTCCCGTGGAAAACCGCGCCGGGAATATGCCCCGCCTTGGAGAAAAAGGGATAGCAGTTCGTCAGGGTCCCGCGAAACTCCCCGGCTCTCCGCACGTCGACAAGCCTCGCGGCCCGACCTTCCGCACCGTCGGAGATGCGACGCACCTCCGGGGTGGTGGCGCGAAGATCGACGCGCTCTCTCCAGCGGTGCAACCGTTTCTGCTGCCGGAGGAGAGGGGCCGAGACCTCTAGCGCCCCGGGGATTCGGGGGACCGTGGCCCCGCCGTGGGCCAGCCAGGCCACAAGTCCGCCATCGAGCATCCGAATCCGGGTCACCCCCGCGTAAATCAATCCCCAGATCACCCGGGCCGCCGCCATGGCGCCGTCGGGTTCCGAGCCGTAAACAATTACCTCGCTTCGAGGCGTGATTCCCAGAGCCTCGATGGCACGCACCAATCGAGGATGAGGCAGCAGATTCCCATGCTCGGGACGACGGTAGTAGGGATAGTAACGGGTCTCCTCGCGACCTGCCTCGAGGTAGGATGGGTGGACCTTGATGGCCCCCGGGATATGGCCAGGCGAAGTGCCGGGGGAAGGAGAAGGATGATCCACCGAGGAAAAATGGGCTTCCAGAAGGATTCGGCCGTCTCCGACCGCCCCGTGCCGGAGGCTCTCGTTGAGATGTTCGGGGTCGACGAGAGCGAAATCGATCATGGGTGAGAACTTCCAGGAAAGACGATCGAAAGCGGAAGTTCTTTCACCAGGGCGTTCGGGAGGAACAACGAAAGGGGTTACGCGTCCCGGTGGGTCGGCACAGGACGTCCCGGGCGAAAGCGTTCCAGATGATCGAGGCGAAGCTGCAACCCCGGGGAGGCCATTTCCTCGATCGATTCCCGCACGATCGACTCGAGCCGCTCCGGATCGCCTTCGGCGCGCAGGTTGAGAATGATCTGACCGCCATTGACCGGTTCCTCGAGTTCCTGACCGAATTCCGCCCGGCTCTCGTTCCGGACCAGGTTGATCACCGCGACCTCGCCGGCCAGAGAGTTCAGGGGACTCAGGGTCATCTTGAGGTGGGCCACCTCGATCTCGGCCTCATTCAGCCGGGTCCGGATCGCTTCGGCGAGACCGTCGAGCAGGGTGGCGCTGTCCACCTCGTCGTCTACGGTCAGTTCGATGGTGGCGTTGAGCCAGCCGAGAAGCGCCTCGCCGTCGGCGTAGGTGTCGTAGTCGATCTCCATCGCCTGCGCGGTGACCTGGTCCTCCGATTCCAGCAGATCGAACCAGTCCTGAAGGCCCGCGCCGGTGCGGGCCGAGAGGGTGAAGACGCGTTTCCCGGGAAACTCCTGCTCCAGGGCCGCGCGCAGCTCGCGTTCCCCGGCTTCGTCCAGAAGGTCGCTCTTCGAGATCACGATGAGGTCCGCCTCCTCGAGCTGTTTGCGGTAGATGTAGGTCACCTTTTCCGAAAAAGAGCGGCCCTCCTCCAGACCGAGAATGCGTCGCGCCCGCATCGGGTCGACCAGCACGGAGAGCGGGGCGATGGTAAATCTCTCCCCGTAGATGCGGCGCAGGGGATAGGTCACCGTGGCGACGAGGTCGGTGCAACTGCCCACCGGTTCGGCCACGAAAATCTCCGGGGTTGCCTCCGAGGTGAGCCGGCCCGCCGCGTCCACCAGGGAGTTGAACTTGCAGCAGAAACAGCCGCCCGGGATCTCCTCGGTGGCAAAGCCTCGCGAGCGGAGCATCTGCGTGTCGACCAGCTCGCGGCCCTGATCGTTGGTGATCAGGCCGACCCGTTTGCCCCGGTGGACCAGGTGGTTTGCCAGGTTGGCGATGGCGGTGGTTTTTCCGGCGCCGAGGAAACCCCCGATCATGATGTAGCGTGCGGGATCAGACATGGGGGGGATCTTGCTTACAGTTGCTTTCTCGCGCAACTGATTATTGAACTGTGGTTGCGTCCCCCGGTTTCGGGAGTCGGAGAAATCGAAACGGCAGCATCCCAGATCGAGGACCGCCGGGCCCGGAGAGTCGCGGAGGCGATGGCGGAATTCGGGTGTGATGGAAAGGTGTTTGAAACGGCCCTCGCGGCGCACGCGGAGGATTCCGGCCTCGAGCAGGATTCGGGTGTGCCGCGAGGCGTTGTAGGCGGAGACATCGAGCCGATCGGCCAGTTCGGTGAGGGTGAGAGACTCGGGCCCGGTGGTGAGGAGGCGAACCATGCGCCACCGAGTCTCGTCGCCAAGCGCCTTGAGGAAGACGAGGCACTCCTCGTCGTCTGCCTTTCTCGCCGGAGTCATCGGGCGGTCAGCGTCAACGTTCTCCCGCTCCGGGGCAAATGCTTTCTCGCCCTGGCGAGAGGAGTGTCGGGCAACTTGATCCGGGGGCGCCGGGCTATTCTTCGTCGACAGTTTCATCCCGTTGGTAGATGGGGAGTTGCCGGTAGGGGACGGTGAAGGAGAGGACGACCATGGAGGTGATGTAGGTTTCGCCGCGCCCGCGGCCCCCGGTCCAGGCACCAGAGGGTTCCTGCCGGGGGATGTATTCTAGGTACATCCAGTCGGCGTACTGGGCCCAGTAGCGGCCGCCGAGTTGGAACATGGCCTGGGCGTTATAGTAGTTGCCGTAGTATTCGTGGTTTCGGTTGGGCAGACGATGTCGGTTCTGCAGGATGTATTCGCCTGCCCGGAAAGTGGAGTCGCTGCCGTGGAGGCCGCAGAGTTCCAGGCAGAGCAGGCCGCAGCCGGTGAGGGTTTCGGAGTGACCGAAGGCATCCTGATAACCGAAGCGGCCCGACCCGGGATCGTGATTGCGCAGGACATAGCTGACGGCCTGTTCAATCGCTTCGTCCGGGACCGGAGCGCCGTTGAGTTTCGCCGAGCGGAGGGCCATGAGGGCCCACCCGCTGCACGACAGATCGGAGTCGCGGGATTCCGGGCGGTAGCGCCATCCTCCGCGATGGCGCTCGTTCTTGGCCAGGGCCTGCGCCCGCAGAATCAATTCGGTGGCCCGGGGAAGGACGTGGTCGATCCTCCGCTGGGTCGCGGGATCGACCATACCGCTGCACTCGGAGAGAAAGAGCGTGCCGATGGTGTGGGCATACATGAGGCCATTCCCCGAGTCGCCGCGATCGAGCAGGCCGGAATTTCGCTGCGAGTCGAGGACGTAGTCGAGGCACCGGTCGAGGTTCTCGGCATAGGGACCGTAGCCGGGGGTGTAACCGGCGGAGAGAAACGCCATTCCGGCGAGGGAGACGATGCCGACCGAGCGGCCATAGCGGTCGGCCCAGGCGCCGTCGGGCCTCTGGGTGGAGACGAGGTGGCGCAACGCGCGGTTCACCGACAACTCGACCTCCTCGCGATGTTGCTGAAACACACTGTTGGTCGGCGGGGCCGCCTGAGCGTGCGTCCGGTCGGGACCGGCGAGGAGCGTGGCGAGGATGATGGAGAGCAGGCAGCGCATGGGGCGATCAATCCTCGTCGACGGTCTCGTCTCGCTGGTAGATGGGGAGTTGACGGTAGGGAACGGTAAAGGAAAGGATCATCATGGCGGTGCCGTAGCTGCCCCCCACCCGGCCGTTGGTCCACGAACCGTCGGATCTCTGCTTGGGCAGGTATTCCCGGTACATCCAGTCGGCATACTGCTCCCAGTAGGTGCCGCCCAGCTGAAACATGGCCTGGGCGTTGTAGTAGTTGGCGTAGTATTCGTGGGTGCGATCCACGATATAGTCACGGTGTTGGAGGATGAAGTTGCCCGAGCGATAGGTCGATTCGGTGCCGTGGAGGCCGCAGAGTTCGAGGCAGAGCAGACCGCAGCCGGTGAGAGTCTCGGCGTTGCGCCAGGGGTCGGTGTAGCCGAAGCGGCCCGATTCCGGGTGGTGGTTGCCGAGGACGTAGTTCACCGCCTCCTCGATAGCCTGATCCGGCACCGGGGCGCCGTTGAGCCGGGCCGATCGCAGGGCCATGAGAGCCCAACCACTGCAGGAGAGGTCCGAGTCCTTCGAGTCGGGTTTGTAACGCCAGCCTCCCCGGTTGCGCTCGTTCTTCGGCTGGGCCTGCGCCGCGAGGATGAGACGGGTGGCCCGGGAGAGAACCCGATCGAGGTCCTGCTGACGCGCGGGATCGACCATTCCGCTGATCTCGGAGAGAAACAGGGTGCCGATGTTGTGGGCGTACATGATGCCGTGTCCGGAGTCACCGCGGTCGAGAAGACCGTTGCCTCGTTGGCTGGAGAGGACGTAGTCGAGGCACCGGTCGAGGTTCTCGGCAAAGGGACCGTAGCCCGGGGTGTATCCGGCGGAGAGGAAGGCCATACCCGCGAGCGAGACAATGCCGACGGAGCGCCCGTAGGAATCGGCGTAGGTGCCGTCTGCCCGCTGGGTGGCGGCGAGGTGTTCCAGGCCGCGATCCACGGCGGCCTCGACCTCAGCGCGGTGCTGCTGAAAGACCGCGTTGGCGCGGGACTGGCCGGGCAGGCTGGTGGTGCAGGCCAGCCCCGCCGCGACGAGGAGAGCCAGGATGGCAGGAGGATTCATGGGGTAGCGTCTTTCGCTCCGGCCTCCCGGGCGATCACCTGGAAGTAGCGGCCGACCAGTTCCCGATATTCGGCGGGCAGATTGGTCTCGATGGCGGTGGCACTTCCGCCGGTGAGAGTTCCCCTGAAGCGGGCCCAATCCTTCGCCGAGATGCCGAGTTCCTCCAGTTCGGGCGGGATCGCTTCGCTGATGATGTCAGCCGTTTTGCCACCTTCGTTGGGGAGATTTCCGCCGTCGGGGAAGGCGTCATCGGGCCGGGGAGGAGCATTCCCCGGGAGCGAATCGGGGGGCGCGCCTCCCATGTCGCCGAGTTGGCGCATGGATTGCTCGGCGAGTTGTTGCAGGGAGCGGGCGGCCTGCTCCGAGCGTCGCGCCGCCTGTCCCGGGGTTGCCGAGCGGGCCGATGCGGAGACATCTTCGAATCCCTCCGCCATGGCCGCGCTGTCGGCGATGCCCTCTTCGTCCGCCGAGGCTTCGAGGCCGCGGAGGGTTCCTTCGAGTTGCCTTGCCGATTTCGACAGGCTGTCCGCGGCGGTCTCGAGCGAGCGCCGGGCGCTGGACTGGACCGGGTCGCTCTGGGTCAGGGCGGCCCGGGACTGCGGGGCGACCTCTCCCGGCTCGACCAGGCCCTGCGCTTCCGCCTGTTCCTGGGACTCCTGGGCTCGGGACAGGTTGCGACTCGCCTGCTCCGCCTGTTGGGAGGCGCTGCGGAGGAAATTGGCGGCGTGCCCGGCCTCGTAGCGGGACTGGCGCTCATCGAGGCTCTGCAGGGATCGCTCCAGGCCCGCGGCCTCGGCCTGAAGGGAGGCGGCTTCGGCGGAGATGGTTTCCTCCAGCAGGGCCAGGGCCGCCGGCAGGTCTCCCGCTCCGATCGCGGCCAACTGATTCGCCAGCGCTTCCTGTCGCTCGGCAAGCTCCGTCAGCGACTCAGCCGCGGGCTCCGGTGTCCCGCCCTCGCCGCGCTCCGGTGGGGAGGAGAGTTCGCCCGTTTCGGACGAGGCGGCTTCGGTGGCGGCCCGCCGCAGAGAGGCGGAAGCCGCGCGGGCATCCTTGGTTGCGGAGGCCAGTTCGCCCTCGTCGAGAGATTCGGCGGCGCTGCGAGTCTGTTCTCCCGCCTCGGCAAGGGCGGGGGTGATGCCGGGCTCCTCCGCGGCTTCGGGAGGGGAATCCGGCTGGGCACTTCGCGAGGCGGCCGCGTCTTCGGAGGCGGCTTCCGCGGCTTGGTTCGCCGCGGCGAGGTTTTGCGTTTCCGCGGCGATCTGTTTCTGTCTTTCCCGAAGCTGTTCGAGGAGCGCTTCGCGGAGGGGCTCCTCTCGGTCCGAGGGCTCGCTGCTGGCGGTGGCGCGAGTCAGGTTCCGCAACTCCTCCTGTTCCGCGGCGAGTTGACGGGCTCGTTCCGCCAGTGCCTCGGCCGTATCGCGTCGTTCTTCGAGGATTTCCCCCAGGGCGGCCGGGTCGTCCTGGAGCAGTTCGCCGAGTTTCTGCTGCACTTGCTGCTGACGTTGCTGAAACTGGTTCATGGTCTCCTCCTCGCGGCGTTCCCTTCCGGTCTGCCGGGATTCATCGGAAGGCGAGGCGGCGTCGAGTTCGGCCATTGCCGCCTCTTCTGCCGCATCCCGCGCCAGTTCCCGCTGGTCGTTGGCCAGTTCGTTCAGGCCGGCGATCCGCTTCAGGTCCTCGGATTTTTCCCGAATGGCCTCCTTGACCTCTTCGACCCCGGCCAGGGCCTGCTCGATCTGTTCGCCGGCCTCGCCGGCCTGGGCCACCCGCTCGTCGTTGCCGTCCGTGATCGGGATGAGGTCGGCGGATTCCCTGGCCCGGGCGACCTCCTCCTCGGCGATGTCCCCGAGCGCGTCGGCCTGTTGGCGGAAGACGGAGTTCTCCAGTTGTTCCGCGATCTCCCGCAGGTTCTCGGCAGCGCGTTCCGCCCGCGAGTCGAAATCCTCGAGTTCGTTTTCGGCGCGTGAGGTCATTTCCTCCTGCCGGGCCAGCTCCCGTTGCGCGTTGCGGATTTCTTCCCGCGCCCGGCGCAGGTCCGACTCCGCTTCGCGGATGGCCTGGTTGATCTGTTCCTCCTGCGCTCGAATGGTCTGTTCGGCGAGAGATGGCGCGGAACGGTCGAGCCGCACGGTGAGGGTTTCGCTGAGGCCCTCTCCCGGTCCCTCCAGGGAAACCGGACGGTTGTCGCGGGCTCTCAGCTGGATGCGGAGGGTGTGATGGCTCGGCTCCAGGTCCAGGGAGGCCAGATTGAGCGGTGCCGTGCCTCTCCAGCTCCCGGGTCCTTCGCCGGCCAGAGGCGTGGGCTGGGCAAGGACGCGGGGGGTCGCTTCACCGTTGGGGGTGACGAGCAGATCGACCTGACCAAAGCCGAAATCCTCGTCGATCTCGTAGGCGAGGGGGAGCCACTCGGTGGGTTTCAGCCGAAGTTCCCGTGCCGGCGGGTTGGTGATGCGCACCGAGGGAGCCTTGTCCGGCAGGGCCTGAATCGGATGGGTCCCCGGCTCTGTCTTGAATCCATCGCGATCCTCGACCTCGAGGTGCCAGACTCCGTTCGCCGTCGGGTCCAGGGGGAGCCGCGTGGTCCCCGTGGCGGCGTCGCCCGTGGTTCGTCCCAGTTCCCGCCGTTCGTTCAGAATGGCCCGGGCAGTTCGGGCCGGCTTGTTCATCACTGAGATCACGGTGATCTCGGTGTGGGCCACCGCCCGGATTTCGCCGTCGGACTCCGACTCCCGCGGGGGGAGACCGGTGTAGGCGGGGAATTCGCACCGGATCGTCCTCGATTCCACGACCGGGGGCGGCACCGCCTCGACCTCGAAAAACTCGCTGAGCGCGGCGCCGGCGCGGACACGGTAGGCGAAGTCCTCGTCGACCGCGGGGAAGGTCAGGGCGAAGACCTTTGCTCCGTCCTCGGTGTCGCCGAGGAAGGCCATCCTCTCCACGGACTCGGAGCCATCGGGCAGAGTGCGGCGCAGTTCCGCGCGGCGGAGGCGATCGTGTCGCACCGTCATCTCGATGGTCAGTTCGTCGCCCCGGAGAATTCGAATGTCGCCCGGCTGGACGCGCATGGTATCGGCGTAGGCGTTGCCGATATCGAGGAAAGGAGCGGCGGCCCGGGCCAGCAGCTTCCATCCCTGGTTGGGGAAAAGGAGGAGAACGAGAGACAGCAGTGCCAGGCAGATCGCGGCCAGGCCGACGAAACGTCTCGTGCTGGTCCCGCGGAACTCGGCCCTCGGGTCGACCGCCTCCACATCGACCACGGCCGAGTCCACGACCGCCTCGATCAGTTCCTGCGAGCCCCGGATCGAGTCCGTGTCCTTGCTGCTCATCAGTTCCACCGCGGTGGAGATGCGCTCCTGGAGCTCGGGGTGCCGGATCTCGAGGATCCGCGCGACCTGAGTCAGGCTGTAGCGGTGGGAGAGCGGTCGCAGCAGATACCACCAGGCCGCGATCAGAGTGACCGCGAGGGCGGCCAGGCTCATGCCGAGTCGGAGTGTTTCCGAGAAGATCGTGATCGAGGCGTCAATCGCCATGATGACGAGGAGGCAGACCAGGGCGATGGCCAGGGTGGCGAAGATGCCGCGGATGAGGAGGAGGCACCGGACCCGGGCGATGATCGAGCGCAACTTGTCGAGGATGGGCCGGGGAAGTTGTTCGAGGGCGGCTTGCATGGGGTGATGTGAGGAAGATGGGGCAGGAGGGGATCAGACGAGTCCGCCGGTTCGCCTCACCACCCACTCGAGGGTGAGACAACCGAGGAAGAGGGCGAGGAAGGGCCATTTGTCCCAGAGGGTGATGTTGCGGCGTTCCCGGAGGGTCTCCCGAGGCGCGCCGAAAGCGTCGGCGAGGGTGTGCAGTTCCCAGAGTTCGGCGACCCGGCCGTTGGTGATTCGGGCGGCCCGATGCAGGAAATCGCGGTCGGCGGTCAATTCGGCCAATTCGACGGGGTTCCGGGCCGCGACCACGAGCAGTTCGGTTTCGACACCGGTCAGCGAGGAATCGTCGCGAAGCGCCTCCTCGACGGATTCGCCCTCGAGCACGATGCGGTATTCGCCTTCATCGGGGAAGGCCGCGAAAGTGGTTTCGTAGAGGCCGGCGGAATCGGAGCGGTAGCCCAGTTGCTGGGTGGCGATGCGGTCCTCCCCGCGGAATACGCTGGCCCGGATCTCGGCGTCGGTAACTGGTCGCCGGGTCCGGTCCAGCAGTTTTGCCGTGATCTCGATAGGATCGGTGGGGGTGTAGCGGAGCCGATCGGTTCCGAGGCGGACCCTTTCGTTGCCGGAGCGAAGATTCGGACCGGCGCCCCAGCGGGTCAGCTGGCCCCAGAAGCGATGGTGGTAGGTATCGCCCACCCCGTAGCGGAAGCGCCAGGTCCGGTCGAAATGCATCAAGACCACCTTCCCCAGCCCGGACCGATTCGTGGTGACCAGAGCGTTCTCCGCCTCGAGCGTCTTCTGCCGGGCCAGGCGGGTGATGGCCGCTTCGATGGATCCGGGGTCGGCTCCGATGGGCGAATCGATCCCTCCGGGCGTCCCGGAAGGTCGGGCGAAAGCGAGGACCTCGGCTCCCGGCTTGACTGAGTGGCTCTTCCACCGCCAGCGGAGTGGCGGGAAGTCCGCCCAGATCTCCTGGTTCAGCGACCGGCTCGAGGATTGGGCCATGACGGGGTGTGTCTTGCCCACGGCGGTCAGTTCGACCTGGTAGGACTCCTCGGGACTTTCGAATTGGCCCCCGTCCTCCTGCTGGTAGATCACCGGGAGCAGTTCCCTCAGGACGGGATTGCCGTAGCCGTGGGGCATGTGTCGGGGGCCGGCGACGCAGACGAGCAGGGCGCCCCTCCGGGTCACGGCTTCCCGGATTGCCCACCAGTCGCCGCTGGAGAGTTGGTCCGGCCGAATGTCGCCCAGAATGATCACATCGAAGAGCTGCCATTCCTCCTGGCCTCGGGGAAGCAGGGTGGCCTCGGCGTCGCCGAATTTCCGGGTGGAGCTTGCCGGGACCGAGGGCGGCGCGGGGAATCCCGAAATGGTGTCGGGATCGAGCAACACGTATTGCAGGTGAACCGATTTGTCTCTTCCATAAAAGAGATTGCGCAGGTACCGGAATTCCCACCGGGGATGCCCGTCGACGAGCAGCACATTGGTCCGGTCGTCGGTCACGGCGAGCTTGAAATCCCAGTGGTTGTTTTCGCGGAAAAGTTCGCGCGGATCGGGCTCCAGCTCGACCCGGTAGTCGAAGATGCCCCTTTTCTCGGGCTGGTGCACAAAACGGATCTCGCCGCGGAAGCTGACGTCCCCGATCTCGACGCTCTGTTCGTCGACGACCTCTCCGCCGCTGAGGAGCCGGGCGTGCAGCGTTTTCCCGAGCATGCCATCGACCCGCGCAGAGGCGCGGACCACGACGCGGTCGTCGAGGTAGATCGATTCGGGAGCGTTCACGCTGAGCAGCGAGATGTCGATCGGTCCCAAGTCGCTCCCGATGGGCACGGGGCAGAGGGGGGAATTCTGGATGGCGAGTTGCCGCAGGCTATCCTCGGGCAGGGCGGCGGCGTTGTGGCGGCCGTCGGTGAGCAGCAGAATCCCGGCGAGGGATTCCGGGGAGGTGTTCCGGAGAATGTGTTCGACGGCCCCGGCGAGGTCCGTCTGGGCGCGGACGGAGGTCAGCCGCGGGGCCGCCGGGGCCTCGGCATCGAGGGAGGGAATTTCCTCGATCGTGCGGTGAAACCGGTAATACCGTAAGTTGTAGCGTTCCGCGAGCGAGTCCATGAGAGGCGAGGAGTTGCCCGTCGCATCGCCGAAACCGGTGACGCCCGTGGCGGCCTGGAGCGCGATCTGGTGTCGCGATGCGCTGGCGAGGCGCTCCACCTCCTCCTGCTCCGGGGTGGAGAGTGACGCGAAGAAGGCCTCATCCAAGCTCTGGGTCACGGCGCCGAGCGGCTGGCCGATCTGCCGGACGGAATCCCGGGCGGACTCCAGCGCGGAGAGAAAGGTGCGGGCATCGGACGCGGCGGCGGAGCGGGAGGCCTCCCGCAAGTGCTCCGCGATTGCCTCGCGGCTGAGATAGAGCAGGCGACTCAATTCCTCCCGGTCCTGCATGGTGGGACTGGCATCGCGAGCCCGTTCGAGCAGATCGCCGAGACGGCTGTTCCTTTCCTCTGTTTCGGTGAGCCTCTCCGGGAGCCGCTGGCCCCGCGAGTCCAGGCCGGCTTCGGGCGAGGGGGCGGCGGCGATGGCGCCGATCTCGCGGGATAGGATTTCATCGAGGGCAGCGGCGGCAGTCCCGGCGTCGCGGAGGGAAGGGCGCCCGCGCTTCACGAAATCGGCACCGAAGAGCTGGGCCCGGTCGAGACGCTCCGAGACGCTGAGCCGCTGGTCGGAGAGATGCATCGATTGCGAGTCGTCGAGGAGCACCGCGATCTCCCGGTCGATTTCCCTGTCCTCCAGAAAGGAGCGCACCGGCTGCAGCAGAATCACAATGAGGGTGACCAGGGCGGCCAGACGAAGGGCGAGCAGGAGGCGTCCCCGGGCCGGAGCGACCAGTTCCCGCTCGAAGGTATAGATCCAGAGGATGAGTTCCCAGGCGAAACCCGCCACAAGCGCGATCAGGAGGAGGGACCAGGAGGTGGCCAGGGAGAGAAAGGCGCCGGCGATCTGGAAGGCGAGCCAGAACACTCCCGAGATCGCGAGAAAACCGGCCGCGATGAAGATCGGCCGGCCAGCCGGCCAGCGACGCCGGGCCAGGTGGGTGGCCAGCCAGAGGACGGCCAGCGCGACGAGACCGGCAGCGAGCAGAGCCGGGGGCGCTTCGCGGAGCAGATCGTCTCGGCTGTAGTCTTCCGGATTCATGGACGGCTGCGCGCTTGGCCGATGCGAGCGAGATGCTCCCGGAAAGACTCCGAGGGGCCCTGGCGATGGTCGAAATCGATTCGGATCTCCTCGCCCATGCGACGGCTCCGCGCAATCCATCGCGAGAGCGCGATCTCGGCGAGGAGAAAGAAAAAGGCCCCCAGGGCAAGCCATTTCCACAGCTCCTGGCCGAATTGGTTTCCGCTGAGAAAACCGATGAGTTCCTCCAGCGTCTTCGGCTGAGCCAGGGTGACGAACTTTTTCAGGAAATCGTGGTCGGCCGCGCTGAGTCGCGTCAGCCGGCTCTCGGCGGGGTCGCGCTTCACCGTGAAGGGGATCCGGTTCGAGCCGGAACGCAGGAAGTCCGAAAAGTAGGCGATCTGGGTATCGGGAATCTTCAGGTGGTAGAGACCGGAGGCGATGTCCCCCTCCAGGCTGAGCACCGATCCCGTATCGGTGGAGCTCATCCTGGCGGTGCGCGCCCGGTCACCGGGGCCCTCGACCTCGTACGCCGCCTGGCGGTTGGAGTCGCCGGTCATCGAATCCGCGGACGAGGCAAAGGTGCGAAAGGCAGAGGGGGGAACGATCTCGCGTCCGCC
Organism: uncultured Akkermansia sp.; assembly: GCA_964562825.1. GTDB lineage: Bacteria > Verrucomicrobiota > Verrucomicrobiia > Verrucomicrobiales > DEV007 > Arctic95D-9. The sequence goes on along the minus strand of CAZLUZ010000003.1, from coordinate 46,318 downwards.
GCCGCCTCTTTCCCAATAAAGGATGGCGGTGGCGTCGCCGGAATCCTCGCGGAACTCGGCGGCGAAGTCATACCACTGATTACCCTCGAGCCGGAAGCGCGAGGCCTTTCCCCCGGGATAGCGGAAGCGGGGCGTGCTCCTGTCTCCCACGCGAACCTCGAGGAAATCGTCGACCGCAGCGGAAAACTGGTAGACGCCGGATTCCGGCACCCGGAGTTTGCCGGTCCAGCGCACCCGGAAGGAATCCTCGCCAATCCCCGGAGCCGGCGATCCCGCTCCCCAGTTGAACTGGATCGCGGCATCCTGACGCGTCACCACCGGATCGGGGTCGTCGTGTCCGGCAAAATATTCCCCGATCAGCCCTTCCCCGATGATGGCGCCCTTTTTCGCGGTCAAACCGATCGTCACCTCCCAGCCCGGGTCCAGATTGAGGTCGTAGGCCGCCGGGTTGGCCAGTTGGTAGGTCAACTCGTGGATGAAGGGGAGAAAGGCCTGGCGCGTCACCAGGTTGCCGGCCCGGGTGTCCAGCGATGTGCCGAGGAGAACCACCCGGCCCCGTCCTGTCGGCCGGGAGGAGAGGAGCACGGCTCCGTTGTTCAATCGCGCGCCCACCGAGCTCTCGGTCTCGAGGGACTCCGGGATCGTCTGGGGACGGTAGTAGGTGAGGAGGGTTTCACCGAAATCGCTGCTCTCGGGATAGGCGACCTTGCGCAGGGCGGGATGGGTCAGCGTGGGCAGCGAGGGGGTGAACCCATCCCCGGTCTCGGCGAGGACCAATTCGTCCCCGATCCGGGCCGGCAACAAGAGGGTGTCGTCCGCGAGCCTCCAGTTGTTGTAGAATTCGGGAATCACCCGGGTCCCCGCGGCGACGAGGAGACCACCACCCTCGCGGACGAATTCGGCGATCCGGTCCGCGGTCTCCGCGGGGAGACGGGGGACATCGACCAACATGAGGACGTCGAAGTCGTCGAAACGATTCACGTCGCCGCTCTCGGGCGCCCCCACCACCCTGGGTTCCACGAGAAAGGGGATGGGGTCCAGGGTAGGATCTTGTCGATAGAGGTCGGCTGCGGGTTCGTCCGAAACCGGGGTGCGGTTGGGCGCGAGGTCGGGATTCAGGGTGAGGCGCGAGGGCGCCAGGGCGATGGCGGGAAAAGTGGCGGCCCGCTCGAAAAAATCGCTGGAGGAATGCCCGTCCACCAGCAGAACCCGGAGGCTCGCTGCGACGTTGATCGCGGCGTGCCCCCGATTGTCTTCCCGGATGTCGTCTTCGATCTCGAGGGTCGCACCGATGGCTTGGGCACCCCTGGCGGAAAACTGGTGGGAAAAGGTTACCGACTGTTTTTCCCCGGGCTGAAGCTGGCCCAGGGTCCGGTCGGTATACTCGCGTTCCCCGTCCACCTGCAGCAGCAGTGCCCCCGGGGTGGCCGCCTCGTTCCCGGTGTTCTCGACCGTCACCGCAATCTGCACGGGCCGGTCGATGCCCACGATATCGCGGGAGAGGGCGACGTCGGTGACGGCGAGATTGCGCAGGTACTCCGGGAGCGGCATCGATCGGATCACGATCTGCGGTTCCGAGGGAAGATTGCGGAAGGCTTCCCGGAGAAAATTCCACCGTCCCGTCTGGCCGGTCTCCCAGCCCACGTTCTGCTCGTCGGTGAAGAGAAGGATCTGCTTCGCCGGATGATCCCCGCGGGCGAGGCTCAGCGAGGCCAGGGTGAGCGCGTGGTAGGCGGCCATGGGTCCATCGAGGGGGGCCAGGTCGCGGAGGACGGATTCCAGCTCGGCGCGGTCGGTGGTGGGATCGAGGACCTTGCCGCTGGGCGAGGGTCCTCCCAGTATGAGGGAAAAGGCGTGACCCCGGGGAGCGCGGCGGATCACCTCGATCGCCTCGTCCACCGCCCTCTCGAAATTGCTGATGCCATCGTGCCTCATCATCATCGAGGTGGAGCCGTCGATGATCAGGGCGATATCCTGGCGGGCGGCGGGATTGAAGCGGGACAGATTGAGCTGTTTCTCAAAGAGGATGAGAAGGGCACAGACGATCAGCGTGCCGAGAGAGGAGAGACCGATCAGGGCGCGCCATTTCGGTTCGTTGTGGAGGACCACGGCGACTCCGATTCCGGTGATGGCGAGGAGCAGGAGGGGGAGCACGATCGGCCAGGGGATGGTCGATCCCGGCGGCACGAAGGGGCGGGCCAGGGCGAGGGCGAGGAGGCCGACGAGGAGACAGCGGGCCGCCATGAGGAGGGCCTCCTCCAACTGGATGCGGCGGTTTCGGATGGCGAGAGATTCGAGGAGGAAATTCATCGCCCCCCACTCGACTTTCCGGTCCGAGCGCCGGTTGAGCAGATGGATGATGATGGGAATGAGAATTCCCAGGGCACCGACAACCAGGGCTGTGTTGAGGAAGAGCACGTCAGGCGGAGGCTGGGGTTGGGAGGACGCGGGACAGACCGCACGATTGCCGGCCGACAGGGTTGGGCGGGAGACCACACCCTGTCCCGTGTGCCGAAGGTCGGGCGCGAACCCGCAGGACAATCACGGAGGAAGGCATCATCGCGATCCGGCTTTGCGCTGGGTAAAGTAGGAGAAAAGCGTCTCTTCGACCGGAACCTTCGTGTTCACCGGGACGTAGTCGGCCTCCATCTGGCCGCAGCAGGCCTCCAGTTTTTTGAGGTGCGCACGCACTCGCTCGAGGTAGGAGGCCCGGATGGTGGCGGGATCGATATCCACCCTGCGACCGGCCACCTCGAGACAGCGAAACTCGTCGAATTTCTTGAAGGGAAAGGTGAGTTCCTCCTCTGCCATGATGTGGAACACGATCAATTCGTGGTGCTTCCACCGGAAATGATGGAGGGCATTCTTCAGGGCCTCGGGATCATCGAAGAGATCGCTGATCACGATGACGAGGCCGCGTGCCGGGATCCGCTCGGCGATCTCGTGAAAGGTGGCGGCGCAGTTGGTGTCGGCGCCAGGGCGCGTTTGGCGCAGTTCCTCCAGGATCAGCTTGATCTGGCTGGGTTTTGCCGCGGGACGCAGGTAGCGATTGACCCGGTCGGAGAAGGTGACGAGACCCACCGCGTCCTGCTGCCGCACCAGCATGTAGGTGAGCGCCGCGGCGAGGAAGCGCGCGTACTGGAACTTCGAGACGTGACTCTCGCCCCCCAGCGACACCGCGGCATCCCCGGCGTAGTTCATCGATCCCGAGGCGTCGATCAGGATGGTGACCCGCATGTTGGTCTCCTCGATGAACTGCTTGATGTAGTAGCGGTCGCTTTTGCCGTAGACCCTCCAGTCGAGGTTGCGCAGGTCGTCTCCGGTGACGTATTGGCGGTGCTCGGCGAACTCGACGGAGAACCCTTTGTGGGGACTGGTGTGACGGCCGGTGATGGAGCCTTCCTTGGGCCGGCGGGCCAGCATCTCCAGCCGGCCCAGCATGTTGGCGACCTCGTCGGGGAGCAGGTCAGAGAATCCGCTATCCGTGGCAGGCATGTCGCGGCGGGTGATCAGACCTCGAGGTCGGCCTTTGGTTGGAAGTGATCGACCAGCATGGTGACGATGTCGTCGCTGGTCACCCCGGCGGCCTCGGCGTTGAAGGTGGTGAGAACGCGGTGGCGCAACACGGGATGAGCCACCGCTCTGACGTCCTCGGTGGTGGCGTGGAAACGGCCCTTCAGGATGGCGCGCGCTTTGGCCGCGAGGACGAGGTAGATACCGGCGCGGGGGCCGGCGCCCCAGGACACCATCTCTCTGATGAAATCGGGGACATCCTCCTGCCGGGGGCGGGAGGCGCGGGCCAGGCTGGCGGCGAAGGAAACCACGTGGTCGGCGGCGGGGACCCGGCGCACCACCTGCTGGAGGCGCAGCACCGCCGTCGCGTCGAGTTGTTTGGCGATCTGGGCCCGGTAGGTGCCGGTGACCCGTTTGATGATCGATTGCTCCTCCTCGCGCGTCGGGTAGTCGACCCGGATGTTGAACATGAACCGATCGAGTTGGGCCTCGGGCAACGGGTAGGTGCCCTCCTGCTCGATGGGGTTCTGGGTGGCGAGGACGAAGAAGGGTTCCGGTAGGGGGTAGGTCTCCTCCCCGATCGTGACGTGGTGTTCCTGCATCGCCTCGAGCAGCGAGGCCTGGGTCTTGGGGGGGGTCCGGTTGATCTCGTCGGCAAGGATCATGTTGGCGAAGACGGGGCCTTTGACGAATTTGAAGATGCGTTTTCCCGTCGTCATGTCCTCCTCCAGCACCTCGGTGCCGGTAATGTCCGCGGGCATGAGATCGGGAGTGAACTGGATTCTTTTGAAGCTGAGATCGAGCACCTCGGAGAGCGTGGAGACGAGCAGGGTCTTGGCCAGGCCGGGCACACCGACGAGCAGGGCGTGGGCCCGACAGAAGATGGCGATGAGGAGCTGCTCGATGACCTCGTCCTGTCCCACGATGACGAGCTCGAGCTGGCCCCGCATCTGGCCATAGGCCTGTTTCAATTCTTCGATGACCTCGCGGTCCGAACCCGATAACTCCTCCGCGGAAGACGCCGTGATCATGGGCGAAAACCTATCCCGGAGCGCCGAAAATTGTCGAACCTGTTTTTCGCGGAATCGCGGTGGCGGATCAGGCCGGCGGGCTATCCGATGAAGACGACGAGGCCTTTGGCCGGGTCGAGTTCGGCGTGGAGCACCGCGACGAGCTCGCTGAATGGCACCAGGGAATAGAGTTGGTGGCGCAGGAGGAAATCGTCCAGGGCGGCACCATCGATGGCACCGAGAGACGCTCGGATTTCCCCGACCGATTCGGGAGGCATGGCGCCGTAGACGATTTCCGCTTCTTCTTCGTCGGTGAGCCGGTTTACCGGGGCGAAGCGATAGGCATCGACTTCGAGCAGACCCAGCCGCCGCCAGGATTCGCGGAAATGATCCCAGTCCGCGGAGGGGGCGAAGGTGCGGTCGCGACACCAGTCGCTGAGGTCCTCGAGCAACTCCCAGTCGATGAGGTGACGCGCCAGGTGTTCGGGGAAAAAGATTTCTTCGGTGGACGGGCTCTCGAAGAATAGGCCGGCGAATTCGTCTTCCGAGGAGGCCTCGCGCCACAGGGCGACGGTTTCCTCCCAGTGGCAGCGGCAGAATGAGTTTTCGATCGACATCGGGAAGGGCGGTCAGACGGGGAAGGGGGAAGGCAAGAGAACAACAGGTTGGACGGCGCTCAAACGGAAACTGTCGCTTTTGTCACAAAGAATCGACCGTTCTTCGTGGGCGTGGACTTTCTTCCCTAAACGATTGACAAAATGGCATCCATCCCTTATCAGTCCCGCTCGCCAGTTTCAACCATCCTACAGTCATGCCAGCGACGGAAGTCATTCTCAGGGAAAAGATCGAGGGTCTCGGTGCGGAAGCCGATGTGGTCAAGGTGCGGCGTGGCTACGCGCGCAACTACCTCCTGCCGCGGGGAATGGCCTATGAGGCGACTCGGGGCAACCTGCGCCATATCGAGCACCTCAAGCAAGTGCGGGAAGAGCGCGAGCGCGAGGAATTGGCACAGGCGGAGAGGACCGCGGAAAAACTTCGCAAACTTCGCCTCACCATGGAATTGTCGATCGGGCAGGGAGGGAAAGCGTTTGGCTCCGTCACCGTCTCCGATGTCGCCGATCTCATCAACGAAAAGAGCAAGCTGAACATCGATCGCCATCAGGTCCTGCTGGAGTCTCCGATCAAGACGCTGGGCACCTTCGAGATTCCCATCAAGGTCCATCCCACCCATCCCGCCTCGATTTCCCTGCGCGTGATCGCTCCCGAGAAGGAGGAAAAAGACGTGGAGAAGGAGAGCGATTCCTGATGCTTCGGTTCCCTCGATAGATAATTTGTCTTTAATATTCATTGACCCGAAAGGGCGGCCCGCTTAATTGGTGGGCCGCCTTTTTTTGTGCCGCCCGCGCCGGGCGGGGGGGCGGTTTTGCACACCGCATCGCAACACCCATCAAGCCAGCAATATGCCCGAAAACGAATTGAACATCGCCAACCACCACGAGGCTCCCGCCTTCGATCAGAAGGGGGATTCCCTGAAGAACGGTCCCACCCGGGGCGGTGACGACTCGTCGGAGCGATCGGGCAGATCGGGGAAGTCGGGGAAATGGAAGAAATCCGACAACTGGGTGCGGCCCGGGAGTCCGGAGGATGTCCTCCGTTCCATGCCCGTCGACCCCGATGCCGAGCGGGCCGTGCTCAGTTGCATGCTCAAGGATACGGAAACCATCATTCCCCAAGCGGTCACCCAGGTGAAGGAGGGGTTTTTCTATGTCCCGGCGCACCGGATCATCTTCAAGACCATCACCGAGCTCTATCAGGACCGTTCCAACGGCCTGCTCGATGTCATCCTGCTCAATTCCGTGCTCAGCGAGCGGGACCTGATGGATCGGGTGGGGGGACCCCGCTTCGTCGCCGACCTCCTCGACGATGTGCCCACAACCGCGATGTTCGGCGGCTATGTCGAGGTGTTGAAGAAGAAATACATCCTGCGCCGCGTGATCGCCGACTGCACCAAATGCGTCGCCGAGGCCTACGAGAATCCGGAAAATGCCGCGGAGTTCCTCGACGGTGTGGAAAAGTCGGTCCTCCAGATTCGCGACGAGACCGAGGGAGAACAGGATATCGTCTCCATGAAGACCCACGTCATGGGGGTGGTGAAGAAGCTGAACGAGATCGTCGCCTCCGGCGGCGGTTCGACGGGTCTCATGACCGGGTTCCACGATTTCGACAAGATGACGAACGGATTGCACGGTGGCGAGATGATCGTGGTCGCGGCCCGTCCCTCCATGGGCAAGACCTCGTTCGTTATGAACATCGTGGAGAACATCAGCATCCGGAAGGAGAATCCGATACCGGTGGCGGTGTTCAGCCTGGAGATGAGCTGCGAATCGTTGGTTCAGCGGATTCTCTGTTCCCGAGCCAAGGTGCAGATGTCGGCTTTGCGAGGCGGGATCATCAACAAGCAGAGTTTCCACAGCCTGATGAATTCGGCCGGCGAGATCGCCGAGGCGCCCATCTGGATCGACGACACCCCGGGCCTCTCCATCAACGAACTTCGCGCCAAGGCGCGCCGGCTCAAGCAGCAGCACGACATCCAACTGATCGCGATCGACTACCTGCAGTTGCTCAAATCTCCGGACACGGCATCGCGCGACGGGCGGGAGAAAGAGGTTGCCGAGATCTCCGGGGGGATCAAGAACATCGCCAAGGAACTCCGCATCCCCATCATCGTGCTGGCCCAGCTCAACCGGCAGCCGGACTCCCGCGGGGGCAAACCCAAGATGAGCGATCTGCGCGAATCGGGATCGATCGAGCAGGATGCCGACCTCATCGGATTGCTCATGCGACCGGAGGTCTATGCCGAGGACGAGGAGGAAAAGTCGGAGAAGGAGGGGGAGGCCTTCCTCCATATCGCCAAGCAGCGGAACGGCCCCACCGGCGACGTGCCCCTCGTCTTCCAGCACGAGTTCATGCGATTCGACAATCGGGCTCGCGAGGACGAACCTGCCTCGTGATCTCGTGGCGCCTGTTGTGTTCCGAATTGCGGCATGTTCCCCCGCCTCGGGTGTGGGGGATCAGCTTTGCCGGGACAGCTCTTCTGCTCGGGGCTGCCGCCCTGGTGATGCCGGATTTCATGGACCTGGGAAACCGACCCGGGCTCACCACGATGTTGCAGGTAGCGGCGGTCGGCCTGATTTTTCCCGCCTTTTTTGAGGAAGTGGTTTTCCGGGGGCTGCTCAACTCGCCGAAAACGCGTTTTTCCGCCCTTTTGTCGACCGTGCTGTTCGTCCTCTGGCATCCCTTCGAGGCCTGGGTGCTGTTTCCCGACGCGGCCGAAATCTTCCTCGACGGTCGCTTTCTCCTGTTCGTCGCGCTGTTCGGTCTGTGGTTCTGCTGGATTCACCGGCTCGGCAGATCGCTCTGGCCGCCGATCGTCTGCCACTGGCTGATCGTCCTGGTGTGGAAGGGCTTGGGCGGAGCGAGGTTCATCACGTACTGAAGGAGGCATCGGCCTCTCTCGCTCGCTGCCGGTTCCGGGTTCCCGGAGCATCGACATTCCGATTGTCAGAGCGGCTCTTTGTCCCGAACCTCAGGCATGAAAGCCCGTCTCGTAGTCCTTTCCGCGTTTCTTGCCGTCGACGCTTTTTGCCAGGGTTACACCGACCCCGCTCCGCCGGAGGTGCGCCCAGTGGACCCGACCGCGGCCGCTCCCGAACCGGTCTCCTTTGATCGGCTCCGCTTCAACCGGGCGCCGGCTCCGCTCTCTCCCGATGCCCGGACCTCCGACTGGCCGCGATTCCTCGGCCCCGACAATGACGCCACTTCCCCCGAAACCCACCTGGTCGACCGCTTTCCCCCGGGCGGACCTCCGGTGGTCTGGGAGATCGACAAGGGATCGGGCTACACCTCCCCGGCCGCCGTCGCGGGCCGAATCGTGATGTTCGATCGGTTTGCCGACGAGGAGGTCATCGAGTGTTTCGAGGCCGAGACGGGACGTCGCTACTGGCGATTCGGATACCCCGTGAGCTACACCGACCGATATGGCTTCAACGACGGGCCCCGGGCAAGTGCGGTGATCGATGCGGGCAAGGTCTACACCCTGGGTGTGACCAGTGTGCTCAGCTGTCTGGAGCTGAGCACGGGTCAACTCCTCTGGCAGCGCGATCTCGATGCCGAGTTCGACGTGGCCTCCTATTTCTTCGGTCACGGCAGTTGTCCCCTGGTCTACGGCGGCAAGGTGATCGTCAACCTGGGGGGCGAGGACGACCTCTGCGTGGCGGCTTTCGACCAGCACACGGGAAGCCTCGTCTGGGGCACCCGGCACCCCTGGCATGCGAGCTACGCATCGCCCGTGGTCAAGCCGCTACAGGGCAAGCCGACCTTACTGGTTTTTGCGGGGGGCGAGAGCCGTCCCTCGACGGGAGGGCTCCTCGCCATCGATCCCGGGACGGGGCGCCTCCTCGACGCCTTTCCCTGGCGCTCGGAGAAATACGAGAGCGTCAACAGTGCCACCCCCATTCTGGCGGGGGAGAACCGGGTTCTCATCTCGGAGTGCTACGAGAAAGGCGCGGTCTGCCTCGAACTTACCGCGGATTTTCGGTGGAAAAAACGCTGGCAGGCGCGGGGCTTCAACCTGCACTGGATGACCCCGGTGGCTCACGCGGGGCACGTCTACGGATTCCCGGGACGGAACGAACCCGACGCCTACCTCGCCTCCTTCGATCTCCAAACCGGGGAGGAGAACTGGAAGGAGGATCTCATCTGGACCACGCAGCTGCCGGGGGGGCGGGACTACCGGTTGAGCTACTTTCGCGGGAGCCTGCTCCATGCCGACGATACTTTCTTTGCCCTCGGAGAGATGGGGACCCTGTCGATTCTGAACCTCGATCCCTCCGGAGTCGAGGAGGTGAGTCGTGCCCAGTTGTTTCTCGCCCGGGCGACCTGGTCTCTGCCCGTGCTGCACCGGGGCCTCCTTTACGTGTCCCAGCACGAACCCGAAGCTTTTGGGGGGAAGGGGCCGCGGCTGATCTGCTACGACCTCAGAGATCGAGACCGCGACGAGTGATTCCTCTCAGGAATTCGAGCCTAGTTCAGCACCGGGTACTCTTCGTTCAGGGGGGAGAAAGCGGCCAGGCTCTCCTCGATGCTGGAGACCAGGTCGGCGAGTTCGTCGAGGCCACGATTGATCTGCCGCATCTTGTCGGTGACATCCTCCCCCAGCAACTCGGTAATGACCGCGTAGGTCTCTGGTTCCATCTCCTCCGCCTGCTTCGCCGCCTCGGCGAGAATCTCGTCCGGGCTGAGCTCGGATTCAAGGAGAGCGGTGAGGCCGGCGACGGCCCGCTGCAGATCATCGAAATACTCGAACCGGTTGGTCGCCTCGGGTAGCCGGACCTCCAGGGCGGATAGCTCGTTCCCCAAGCGCTCCACCACCCTGGCGGAGTGGGTCGTTTTGCCGCGATGCTGAACCCGGCCTTTCTTGATGCTGGTTGTCATAAATTCACAGAGATGCTGGGATACCGAAGCGGGGTCTCCCCGCGCTCAACAGAAGCTGGTGTAGTACGAGTAGGCGGCCAGTAGCGCGAGGACGGAGAGGACAAGAACGTATCCGAATATCATGAGCGGCGGTTGATTGTTAAGAATCCTTAAGTAATCTATTCAAAAAGATCAACCGTTTTTTTGAGAAAATTCCGATTTTTGCGCAAACCGAACCCGGTTGACGACGAGAGTCCGATGACGTTCTTTGGTCCGTAAGGGAGTTATGGGCATCTACGATCGGGATTACATGGGGGACAAGCGCGGCTCCGGACTGGCCTCCTGGTCGATGGTGGTATGGCTCCTCATCGCCAACGGGTTGGCTTTTGTCGTGCAGCACGCCATCCTGGACAACCAAAGGGGCACCGGGGTGATCCTTTCGCTCGAGGAGGTGGCCTCGGGCAAGGTCTGGCGGTTTGTTACCTACCAGTTCTGCCACGCCAGTCCGGCCCACTTTCTGGGCAACATGCTTCTGATCTTTTTTGTCGGCCGCATGGTGGAACGTCTCATCGGCGCGCGCCATCTGCTTTACCTCTACCTCGCCGGCGGGCTCGCGGGAGGCATTGCCTTCGTCGCCTGGGAGATGCTCACGGAGTCGTCCACCCTGATCGGGGCCTCGGCGTCGGCACTCGGTATCCTCATCGCGCTGGTCGCGCTCATCCCTGAGGAGCGCATCTCCCTCCTTTTTCTCCCCTTCGAATTCAAGGTCAAGTATGTGGGCTGGTTCGTTCTCGGGATCAACGTTCTCGGGCTCGTTCTGTTTTCCTCGGTCAGCGAAACATCGTTTGTCGCCCACCTCGGCGGCATGGGCGGGGGTTGGGCTTTCGTAAGGTACCTTCTGCCCGTGCTTCGACGGCGCGAGATGGGGCTCGCCGGCTCCGGGGAAGCCCGCCGGCGCTCGAAGATCGCCGAGGCCGAACGCAAAAGACGCGGCGCGGAGAAGGACAAGGAGGTCTACCTGAACAAAAAAGTCGACGCCATCCTGGAGAAAATCAACGAGCACGGCATGCACAGCCTCACGGACGAGGAACGCCGGACGCTGGAAAGGAGCAGCGAAAAACTGGCCCGCAAGCTGGGGGACAAGTGATGTCCCATGCTTCGGGAAGAGTGATATTTCATTTTCTCGAAATTTCTCATTGAGGGGTCGCGGGATGTTCCGTAGGTTGGCCCCCATGATCGAGTTTGCGGTGCTGGGGAGTGGGAGTTCGGGGAATAGCGCGGTGGTTTGTCACGGGGAAACCCGGGTGCTCGTGGATGCGGGTCTGTCCGCCAGGCAACTGGCGAATCGTCTCTCCAGCGTGGGGGTCGATCCCGACTCCCTCGATGCCATCCTTCTGACCCACGAGCACGGAGATCACGTCCAGGGGCTGGAGGTTTTCTGCCGGAAGCGGGAGATTCCGGTCTATGCGACGGTGCACACATCGCACCTGGTTGAGGAGAGCCGCATCGAGAAGGCGTCGATCGCCTGGCGCCGCTTCGAGGCCGGTTCCACCTTCACGATCGGCGACCTCGAGATCGAATCTTTCAACGTGCCGCACGATGCGGTCGATCCGGTGGGGTTTGTCTTCCGGGGGGTGTCGGACAGCCTCGGTTTTCTCAGCGATGTGGGGCACGTCACCCGTCTCATCGTGGACCGCCTCCGGGGGCTCGATTCCCTTTTCGTCGAGTCGAACTACGATCTGGAGATGCTCCATAACGATTCCCGGCGGCCCTGGTCGCTGAAACAGCGGATCAGCAACCGGCACGGTCACCTAAGCAACGAGCAGACCGCCGACCTGCTCCGCGAGGTGGCGGGTCCGGGCCTGCATCGGGTGGTGTTGGGCCATCTCAGTTCGGACTGCAACACCGCCGAGAAGGCCATCGCCTTCGCCCGCGGAGCGCTTCAGGAGATGGGCCTCGACCACGTCGAGGTGGAGTGTGCCGGTCGCTCCAAACCCCTGGGGCCGCGGCGGGTGTCTGAAGCCGCCGTCGCGCAGGCCTCCGCCGCGATGGCGGCAGCGGTCGACGCCGGCATCGATGCGCTGACCCCCGCGGTCCGCCGCCCGGCGCTGCTGGTCGAGGCAAAGTCCGGCTCGGCCCGGCTCCGCGAAGCTCCTCCGGCCCAAGAAAAACCTGCGAAAAGGGTGGAGCTGTGCGAATCTTCCGCCCCGTCGGGGTTCGAGCAGATGGAACTGGCCCTCTGAGCGGTTCGACGGTCCCGCCCCGGAACGGCCCCGTCACGTTTTGACCATCCTCAGACCATCCCCGGAAGAATTCTCCCGCCTCGCCGACGCGGGAAACCTCATCCCCGTGTGGACCGAACTCGCCGCCGATTTCGAGACCCCGGTGTCCGCCTTCCAGAAACTCAACTCCGAAGACCACAACCCCTGTTTCCTCCTCGAGTCGGCGGAGAAAAGCGATGAGATCGGTCGCTACTCCTTTCTCGGCACCGACCCCCGCCTGGAGGTGCGGTCCCGCGGACGGAAAATCTCGGTGAAACGGGCCGGCGAGACGGAGTTCGAGACCCGGCACCTTCCCAGCGCCCAGGGGGATCCCCTCCACGAGGTGGAACGGATCATGTCCGGTTTTCGCCCGGTCAAGGTCGAGGGGCTGCCCGTCTTTTCCGGAGGAGCCGTGGGCTTTCTCTCCTACGACATGGTCCGGTTCTTCGAGCCGACGGTGCCCCGGGCACCCCGTGACCATCTCGGTCTCCCCGAAATGGCCTTTCTCATCACCGGTAGTGTCGTCATCTTCGATCACCGCTTCCGCAAGATCCTCGTCGTGGCCAATGTCTGCACGGACGATCATCCAGACCTGGAGAGTGCCTACGAGGCCGCGCGACGACAGGTCGACGAGGTGGTCACGCGGCTCTCCAAACCCCTCTCCTTTCCCGCGTTTCCCCTCATGGCCGAGCCGGGCCGGCTCGACTACCGGAGCAACACGACGAAGGAGGAGTTCGAGGCCATGGTGGAAAAGGCGAAGGAATACATCCTCGCCGGCGATATCTTCCAGGTGGTGCCCTCGCAGCGCTTCCGCATGGCCTTCCCCGGGGAACCGATCGATCTCTACCGATCCCTGCGCCACGTCAATCCCTCGCCCTACATGTTCTGCCTCCAGTTCGGCGATGAATTTGCCCTCGTGGGCAGCTCTCCCGAGGTGCACGTCCAGACCATCGACGGAAGGATCAAGATCCGGCCCATCGCCGGCACCCGCTGGAGGGGAAGGACGGAGGAGGAGGACGAGGAACTGGCCCGCGACCTGCTCTCGGACCCGAAGGAACTGGCGGAGCACCTCATGCTCGTCGACCTGGCGCGCAACGACGTGGGTCGTGTCGCCGAGTTTGCCTCCGTCGAGGTCTCCGAATTCCAGATCATTGAGCGCTACAGCCACGTCATGCACATCGTGTCGAATGTCACCGGTCGACTCGATCCCCGCTACTCGGCCTACGATGTGATCCGGGCCACTTTTCCCGCGGGAACGGTCAGCGGAAGTCCCAAGGTGCGGGCCATGCAGATCATCAATGAACTGGAGAAATCGAAGCGGGGACCCTATTCCGGGGCGGTCGGGTACTTCGGGTTTGACGGCAATCACGACAGTTGCATCGCCCTCCGCACCGTGGTGCTCAAAGGGAACACCGCTTTCGTGCAGGCGGGGGCGGGTGTGGTGGCGGATTCCGTGGCGGAGAACGAGTATGAGGAAACCGTGAACAAGGCCCGCGGCATGCTGCGAGCCATCGAACGGGCCAAATACCTGCGCTCCGAGGGGTGAAACCGTCGGACGGCGGCCCGCTACCCCGGTCTCCGATCGGCCGGGCGCCTCGGGAAACCAAAAAATGCCAACTTCTTTGTCACGAGACTTGGCTCTCTTTCTGCTCGATCCGATGTGCGGGGCAACGCCCGCATCGATGAACGGACACTACCGCCAGACCAAAATCATCGCCACCCTGGGACCGGCCACCGAGTCCCGCGACATGCTGAGGGAACTCATCGTCCGAGGGGTGGACATGGTCCGTCTCAACATGGCGCATGCCACCCACGAGTGGGTTGAGGAGGTGGTCCGCTCGATTCGCGAGGTCTCGCACGAAGTGAGTCGACATGTCGGCGTGATCATGGACGTCAAAGGGCCCGAGATCCGCACGGGAAAAGTCGAGGAGGCCATCCCCCTGAAGCGGGGCGACCTGTTCGAGTTTCACATCGAGGGAGCCAGCCCCACTGGGAACACTCCGGCGGTTTCGGTCAACTATCCCGGACTTCCCGCGGATCTCTCGGTAGGCGACACCGTGCTCGTCGACAGCGGCCTGATTCGCATGTTGGTCATCTCGAAGGATGCGGAGAGGATTTGCTGCGAAGTGATCACTCCCGGCGTCCTGACCTCGAAGCGGCACATCAACCTGCCCGGAGTCTTTGTCAGGCTGCCTTCCCTCACCGCCAAGGACGAGGGGGATCTGGCGGTCGGGGCGCGGGCCGGCATGGATTTTGTCGCGCTTTCTTTCGCCCGGGAAGCGAACGATATCCGCAACTTGCGGGACTGCCTGGATCGGCTGGGATCGAGGGCCCGGATCATCGCCAAGATCGAGGACCAGACCGGAGTCGCAAACCGTGAGGAGATCATCCGTGCCGCCGATGCCGTGATGGTGGCGCGGGGCGACCTGGGCATCGAGATCGATTACCCGCGTCTTCCCCTGGTGCAGACCGAATTGATCCGGGCCTGTGAGGCCGAGGGAAAGCCGGTGATCATCGCCACCCACCTCCTCGAGTCCATGATCCATTCTCCGATGCCGACGCGGGCGGAGATCTCCGACGTCTGCAACGCGGTGAGGGAACAGGCCGATGCGGTAATGCTCTCGGGCGAGACCACCACCGGTGCCTATCCCCTGGAATCGGTGCAGGTGTTGAAGGCGATCATCGAAAACATCGAACCGAGCGTGCCGAGCAAGCTCAACCCGGTCATCAAGCTGCGCGAACCGAAGGCGAAGATGTTGCGCTCCGCCGCGGTGCTGGCTCAGGATCTGGGGGACTCGGGGATCGTCGTCTTCACCCGGAGCGGATTTCTTCCCTACGTGCTGGGTGCCCTCCGGCCCCGCGCGGTGCCCATCTACGCTTTCACCGATGTCGAGACGATCTTTCGCCAACTCCTGCTGCCCTGGGGGGTGGAACCTTTTCTCATGCCCTTTTCAGAGGACCCGGATACCACGATTCTCCATGCCCTGAAACGGCTGCGCGATCGGAACTGGTGCCTACCGGGTACCTGGCTGGTCGTCATCACCAACGCCCTCGCCGCGGACGAGATCGTCGACTCGATGCAGCTGCGCCGGGTTGACTGAGGCCCCTTTTTTTGCCGGACAATTCCCCGGCCTTGCGCTAGGATGACCGCATGAAATCGATCGCGGTGTCCCTTGTGCTTTTCCTCATCACCGGTGGATGGTGTCTTGGACAAGGTGCCGGAGCCAATCAGGGACAGAGCGGCGGGGAAAGTGAGGGGATCCAGGGATTTTGGGAGATCGAGTCGCCGGGCGGCCGTTTCGTGGCACGCCTCGACCACATCACCTCCGTGAGTCAGCACGAATACATCATCGACGGCATGGCCCGGGTCTTCGAGTGCACCGTCGATACCAGGGGAGGGGTCACGGCGCGTTTCTACTACATCGAGCCGGTCGGCGCCTCCTCGAGCGTTCTGTCCGACAGCGCCACCTACAGCCGGCTCAAGGATGCGGCCAATCGCGTCTCCACTAAGGCGGGCATGGGTGACGCGGAGCACCTCGTGACCAAGCATTATCCCGACACCACCCACGCCAAGACCTCGGAGTATCGCTTCAAAAACAAGGACACCATTTCCCGCATCTACGACCACGTGCACCGCGTGTGGGCGCGGGAGCGCGGTCGGGGGCAGGCGAACAAGCTCACCATCCGGGAGTAGCGCGTTCTCTTTTCCCGGCCTTCCTCTACCCACCGATTCGAGCCATGCGGTATCGCGAGATTCCCCACTCGGACCTCAACGTTTCCCTGATCGGGCTGGGCACCATGACCTGGGGAGCCCAGAACACCGAGGCCGAAGGGCACCGGCAGATGGACTACGCTCTCGAGCGGGGGGTCAATCTCTTCGATACCGCCGAGATGTATCCCGTGCCGCCGATGGCGGAGACCTGCCACGAAACCGAGCGCATCATCGGCAACTGGTTTGCCGACCGCGGCACGCGCGACCGCGTCATCCTGGCGACGAAGGTGGTGGGGCCGGGACCGCATGTGACCCACGTGCGGACGGGGGCACGGCTCGATCGGGAGAACCTGAAGCGCGCGCTCGAGGGTAGCCTGAGACGGCTGCGGACGGATCGGATCGATCTGTATCAGTTGCACTGGCCGGATCGCCCCGTGCCCCTGTTTGGCACCCGGGATTACTCACCGCCACATCAGGATTTCTCCGTGCCTCTGGAGGAGACCCTGGAGGTGCTGGGCGATTTCCAGAGGGAGGGGAAGGTCCGTTACGTCGGACTGTCGAACGAAACCCCCTGGGGTGCCATGAAGTGCCTCCATCTAGCAGAGACCCGTCCGCTTCCGCGGATGATAACGATTCAGAACTCCTACAACCTGCTGAATCGGTGTTTCGACGGAGGACTGTCCGAGATCTGTCACCGAGAGGGACTGCGTCTGCTCGCCTACTCGCCACTCGCTTTCGGCAGGTTGTCGGGCAAATACCGGGGGGGACGGCGACCCGAAGGAGCCCGTCTCACCCTGTGGGAGCGCTTCGCACGGTACAACGGCCCGAACGCCGACCGCGCGATCGAGGAGTACGCCCGCATTGCCGGGGAGGCGGGTCTTGACCTCGTCCAGATGTGTCTTGCCTGGATCAACGGTCGGCCGCATGTGGCCAGCAATCTGATCGGGGCGACCACCATGGACCAGTTGCGGGCGAATATCGACAGCGTGGAGATCGATCTGCCGGGCGAGGTGCGCAAGGCGATCGACACGGTCCATCACCGGATACCCAATCCCTGTCCCTGATTTTTTGCGTGCCTTCTTCGCGGCGGGAGGTAGTTTTTTGCCCATGTTCCGTTGCCTGTTGTCGGTGATTCTCGTGTTGCTCTTCTCCCCTCGGGCGGGGGCCCAGCAGGTGGTGTTGACCAACAAGGAGGGGGTCCGCATCGAGGCTGCCATCGTCGCGGTAGCGCCGGACTGGCGCAAGATGACGATCCGCAAGGACGGCAACGCCTTCGAGATCGAGCCGAACAAGTTGAGCCTGGATAGCCAACAGGAGGTCAAGGACTGGCTGGCGGCGAGGGGCGTCACCGAGCCAGGACACGGGGTGGAGGATGCCGCCGGGGGATCGGCCATGGCAGGGGATGCCGGACCGACGGCGTCGCACGGCGCCGGCATCGATCTGAGTTCGGTGCGACTGGACGTCAAGCTGGTGAAACGGCTCGAGAACACGGAACGCGAGGATTACCTGGAGGTCTACAGGATCGAGACGGAGCGGCACGTCTACGATATTCGGGTAACCAGCATCGGTCGGGAGACGATACCCCGGCCCAGGATTCGCTACGCCGTGGTCTGGGAGGAAAGCGCTCGCTTTAAGGACGGACGATATTCGCCCGTGGCGGAGCCGGTGAACCTCGCCGTCTCCGGAGAGAAGAGCCTGGAGGAACTTTCCTTCAATCGAGAACAATCCGTGACCACCGACCCGGTCGAAATCCATGCCCTCGTGCTGGACACCCGCGTCCAGAGACAGGACAAACTGCTCGGCGCCCTGGCTCGCATCGAGCTCGAGGACGGCACCGTGATCGGGGAGTTCGCGAGCAAAGAGGTGGAGAATGCCGGCCTGAGCTGGGAGGCGGTGGAAGGGCTCGGGTCGGAACCGGGCAGCCGGCCTGCGGAACGGGATCGCCCTATCCGGTTTGAGCTGGCCAAAGGGGAGATTCAGGAGGGTCCTCTCCCCTGGAAAGAAAAGGCCATCTCGATCAGGGCGAAGGTCACTCCCTCGACCGCCCGGCCCGACGGGGTCATCGTTGCCATGGGAGGGGAAGTCCTGGGGCTGGCGGTCTACGTGGAGAACCGCGAGGTGATCGCCGTGATCAGGAAGGAGGATAATCTCGTGCGGGTCTCCCGCGAATTGCCCCTGGGAGGATTCGATCTGGAGGTGACCCTCGCCGAGGGCCGTCTTTCCCTGGCGTTGAACGGGGGACAAGCGGTCACCGCCCCGGCGGAGCTCTTCGACCGGCACACCCTGGGGGGCGTCGAGGTGGCAGAGGACGTCGCGCCGCTGGCCGGACCTTACCCGGAGGATTTCCCTTTCGCCGGCGAGATCGAGGGGCTCACCGTCGACATCGGCGCCTGAGAAAAGACGATTTCGATTGCCTCGGCCCGGAATCGCGCTTTGATCGCAGCACTATGAGACACAAGATCGCAGTTCTCGCGGGGGACGGAATCGGTCCCGAGGTGATGGGCGAGGACCTCAAGGTTCTGGACCGGGTGGAGGTGCGGTTCGAGGTAGAGTTCGACACCGACACCAAGCTCGTCGGGGGAGCGGCCATCGACGCCTGCGGGTCACCCCTGCCGCAGGACACGATCGATGCGTGCGAGGATGCCGACGCCATTCTTTTCGGGTCCGTGGGCGGGCCGCAGTGGGAGCATCTGCCCCCCGACAAGCAACCGGAGCGGGGAGCGCTGCTGCCCCTGCGCAAACATTTCGGTCTCTTCGCCAATCTTCGCCCGGCGGTCTGCTTCCCGGCTCTGACCCATGCCTCTCCGGTCAAAGAGGAACGGATCGCGGGCGGGTTCGACATGCTCTGCGTCCGGGAATTGACCGGTGGGCTCTACTTCGGCGAGCCGAAAAGCCTGACTGAAGTCGACGGGGAGAAGGTGGCCATTGACACCATGGTCTACCGTCAGAGCGAGATTCACCGGATCGCCCACGTCGCCTTCACCGCCGCGGAAAAGCGTCGTGGCCGGGTGACTTCCATCGACAAGGCGAACGTCCTGCGCAACGGACTGCTCTGGAGAGAGACGGTGGAGGATGTGGCCCGGGGCTATCCCGACGTCAAGCTGGACCACCTCTACGTGGATAATGCCGCCATGCAACTCATCGCGCGTCCCCGTGAGTTCGACGTGGTGCTCGCGCCGAATCTTTTTGGAGACATTCTCAGCGACGAAATGGCGATGATTGCCGGATCCTTGGGCATGTTGGCGAGTGCCAGTCTCGGGCAACCCTCCGGAAACGGGTTGCACTTCGGTCTCTTCGAGCCGAGCGGAGGCACTGCTCCGGACATCGCGGGGAAGGGGATTGCCAACCCGATCGCCCAGATTCTCTCGGCGGGGATGATGTTGCGCTACGCCCTGGGCATGGTGGAGGCCGCCGACGCCATCGATGCTGCGGTGAAGGAGGCGATCGATTCGGGTTTGCGCACCGCCGACATCCACACCGGGGGCGAGGGGCAGGAATTGGTGGGTACCGCCGCCATGGGCGATGCCGTCGCCGCCCGGATCTGAGCTTGTGGCAGGAATCAGATGCCCGCCAGCGGTGTCGACCAGTAGGCGGGCAAA
Organism: uncultured Akkermansia sp.; assembly: GCA_964562825.1. Classification (GTDB taxonomy): domain Bacteria; phylum Verrucomicrobiota; class Verrucomicrobiia; order Verrucomicrobiales; family DEV007; genus Arctic95D-9. The sequence continues at coordinate 26,751 of CAZLUZ010000003.1, read as the reverse complement.
TCCTTCTGGGTTTCGGCGTAGATCTCGCGGATGCTGCGTCTCTCCTCCTCGTCGAGGTGGGTGAATCCCGGGATCGATCCGGGCTCGGTGAGGACGCGCCAGAGCCGGTGGTCGAATTCTTCGCGCAGGGCCCGGGGCAGGCCGTAGAAAGCGCGGGAATAGACCATCCAACTCAGCCGGTGCCGCAGCAGCCGGTGGGTCAGGTCCAGATCTTTGAGCGATTTGCCGGAGGCAGACACACGTCGGCCTTCGAGAAAGTCTTTCCGGTAAGCGCCGTGCCCCGCCAGGGGGGTGCCGGCGAGGGCCGGTTCCTCGGCGAAGAGGAAATACCGCAGCAGTCGATCGATGGAGCCATCCACATCTCGCCGGTCGGCGGGACGCAGAGAGGCGAGCTCTTCTCTCCCGGCACCGGGGTCCAGGCCGGCGTCGAAGAGAGCTTGGCGCACCCGGTACTGCGCCTCGTTGAGGTGGAAATGGGCGGAGATCTGGTGGTCGTGCACCAACATGGCGAGGACGTCGCTGCCCTCGGCGAGATGGATTCCGGCGGGGAAGAAGACGCCCAGGTCCCCGGGGCGAACCCCGGCCGTCAGGCGGTTCATCACCGGCCCTCCCGCCTCCTTTCGGGCCAGGGAATTGCCGAGGTGACCCAGGTCCTGATGTCCCCGTCCCGTGACCATCCAGCCGCCCCAGCGTTCTCCGTAGGGGATGCTGTGGCCGATTCGTTCGAAGCTCTGCACCGATCCCAGGGGGCGTCCATCCGGTGCCGGATAGACGGAGCGCCCCAGCAGACCCGGGAGGAAATTGGTGGCGCTACCCGCGTGGCAGCCGAGGCAGGATCGGGTGCGACGAAAGAGCAGGTCGTCGGAACGGCCCAGAGGGCGTTGGAAGTAGAAGACGGGTCCGACCTGGGAGTCGATGCTGGCGATCTCGATGCGTCCTCCCGGCATCCAGCCGAGGTAGACATCCTCGTTGAAATAGAGGGCGCGGGGGTTGCCCGAGTCGACCTCGTCGCGCTGCAGGCTCGTCTTGGTGAAGACCAGGATTTGGGAGGAGACAGGAATGTCGAATTCGCGCAGCAGCCGGCTCACCAGCGCCTTGCCGTCCGCTTCGTCTACGGCGATCTCCCCGTGATTCACTCGTTCGAGGAAACCGGTCACCGGGTCATCCAATTCGCGTTCGCGGTAGGAGTGGGGCTCCAGCTCGAAGTCGTTCCAGAACTGGGCCGCGACGGGCTGGGCGAGAAGCAACCAGGCTAGGAAAAAAAAACAGATCTTCATCGCGATTTCGGTAACAACTGTCCACCTCTCACTGACAACTGATTACTGACAACTGATTACTTACAACTGATTACTGTATCGATCACCTCCCGAACTGCTTCATCATCCGGTTCATCTTCCCCTTGCTCCGCATCATCTTCCGCATCATGCCGAATTGCTTGATCAACTGGTTCACTTTGGTCACCGTCATCCCGCTGCCGCGGGCAATCCGTTTGCGGCGCGAGGCGTTGAGGATCTCCGGTCGAGCCCTCTCCTTCGGCGTCATCGAGAGGATGATCGCCTCGGTGTGTCGGAGCTGATTGTCGTCCAGGTTCACCCCCTTGAGCTGGTCGCCCATGCCGGGAATCATGCCGATGATGTCCTGGAGCCCTCCCATTTTCTTCATCATCCGCATCTGGGAGAGGAAATCCTCGAAGTCGAAGGTGGCCTTCTTCATTTTCTCGGCCATGCGCCGGGCCTCCTCCTCGTCGATGGCCTCCGCGGCGCGCTCCACCAGACCGACGACGTCGCCCATGCCCAGGATGCGATTGGCCATCCGGTCGGGATCGAAGGCCTCCAGGTCCGACATTTTTTCCCCTAGGCCGACGAACTTGATCGGCTTGTTCGTCACCGATCTCATGGAGAGGGCGGCCCCGCCCCGGGCGTCTCCGTCGAGCTTGGTCAAAACCAGCCCGGTCAGTCCGACCGCCTCGTCGAAATGGGTGGCCACGCTCACCGCCTGCTGACCGGTGGCCGAATCCGCCACCAGGAGGGTCTCGCGGGGAGAGAGGAACCGGTGGAGGTTTTTCAGTTCCTCGACTAGTTCATCGTCGATCTCCTGGCGTCCTGCGGTGTCGAAGATGACCGCGGTGCCACCCTCTTTTTCCGCCCAGGACAGGGCGCGTTTGGCCACCTTGAGTACATCTTTCTCTTTTTCCTCGGGAGTGAAGACTGGCACGTCGATCTGGCGTCCCAGCGAGGCCAACTGGTCGATCGCGGCGGGGCGGTGCAGGTCGCAGGCGACGAGGAGAGGCCGGCGGCCCTGCTTGCGCAGGTGGAGGGCGAGTTTCGCCGAGGTGGTGGTCTTGCCCGCCCCGTTCAGACCGACCATGAGGATGCGGGCGGGAGGGTTCAGGTCGATGGGGGCCGGGTCCCCGCCGAGCAATTGGGCGAGTTCGTCGTGGAAGATCTTGACGACCTGCTGGCCGGGTTTCACGCTCCGGAGCACCTCCTCGCCGAGTGCTTTTTCCTTGACCCGGGAGATGAACTGCTTGGCCACACCGAATTCGACATCCGCCTCGAGAAGGGCCAGGCGGACCTCTCGCATCGCGTCGGAGATGTTCTTCTCCGACAGCTTTCCGTGGCCCCGGAGTTTTTTGAAGGTGTCCTGGAGATTCGAGGAGAGGTTGTCGAACATGATCTCAGTCTTGCGGTAGCCGATCGGAGGGCACGGCGGCCGTTTCGGTGGTTTCCCCGGCGAGGTCCGAATCCGGGAGCACGAGGTCCTCCTCGGGATTGACCGGCTCGTCTTCGGGCCGGATGAAGGTGGCGTCGGCGTTGAGGTACTCGGCGGTGCGGTCCACCGTGAAATTCCAACCGACGGTTTCCGTCTTGCTTTTGCCGTCGTGGCGAAAGCTCACCTGGACCGAGCAGTTCTCCAGGCGGAGGCGCTGTGGTACCTGGTAGGCGATGATTCCGGTCTCGGGATCGAAACGGTGCGGCACCTTGCCCAGTCCGCTGACGCGCATGGCGATGCTCTCCTTCTGCACACCCGCGAGGCCGGAGAGATTGACCTCGATCCGGGGCAGCCGGTTTTTCACCACCGAGCCCGCCGGGGGGTAGACGGTGACGAGCGGCGCCTCGACTTCGCCCGTCTCACTGTCGCGTTGCTCGGTGAGGAGTTGCCGCCCCGCGGCGGAGCCGCCGCCGCCGAAATCGAGAGCCGCGTCAAAAGTCTTGGCCAGGTTGCCGTGGATGATTTGGCGCTTGATCAACATGTCGTCGTCGCTCCAGGCGACCTTGCCCGGGACCACGGTGAAACCCGCCTCGTAACCGGAGTCTCGGGTCAACTCGAGGACGCGGTCGTTGAAGGCGCCGTAGGGGTAGGCGAACGTCTTGATCACGTTGCTCCCGAAATGGCCTGCCAGGACCTGGTGCGAATCGTTCAATTCGGCGCGGAGCCATTCGTCATACTGCTCGTCGGTGCGCCCTCCCTGCCGGTTCATGAAATCGTGACTGACGCTGTGGCTGCAGACCGTGCCGCCCGCCTCGATCAGTTCCTGGACCTGCTCCAGCGACATGGAACGTCCGCCGACGTTGAGGTAGTTGGTGTAAAGGAAAACAGTGAAGGGAAAACCGAATTCCCGCAGCACCGGCATGGCCAGCGTGTGCGTCGCCTCCCAGCCGTCGTCGATCGTGATCATGATGGACTCCGGGGGGATGTCGCCCTCGCCTTGTTTCCAGTCGAGAAACTGGCGCATGCTGATCACGGGAATCTTCGCATCGGCGATGGCCTGCATCTGGCCGCGGAAGTCATCGATCCGGATGATCATTTGGGTGGGGCGGCGCGATTCGGTGAAATCGTGGTAACCCAGCACCGAGACCCGGGCCAGCTTGTTTACCGACGGCTTCATCTCGACGGGTTCCGGTGGCGGGGGGATCACCCCGAGCTTTTCGTCATCGGGAAGCCCGACCACCTGTTTCGGGGCGGAGTCGCGCTCGAGGGCACCCTTCAATCGGTCGACGTAGGGGTCGGCTTTCTCGCAGGATGCCAGCAGGGAGACGAACAGGAGGAAGGGGAACAGATGGCGGGGAAATTTCATGGCGTCCAGGGGGGGCACCGATGGGCGAGTGTCATTATAGACCCCTTTTTCCGGAAGGAAACCGACGATTGGGAGTTTGCCAACGTCAGAGAATGGGGTAATGATGGCGATTGAACCTGACCGAAACGATGGCCGACCAAGACATCAAAATCACAGCCTATCTCAAGACCCACTGCGGATGGAGCGAGGGCGTCCGCGCGATTTTCCGCAAGTACGAAATCGACTACGAGGAGAAAGACATCATCCAGAACCCCGCGTTTCGCTGGGAGATGGAGCAGAAAAGCGGGCAGCCGCTTTCTCCCTGCGTCGAGGTGAACGGAACCATGCTCGCCGACGTGAGTGGGGAAGAGGTGGAGGACTGGATGATCGAGCAGGGCCTCTTGCAGCGCAGCGAGGATCAGCCCGATGCGCCGATCGATTCCGCCTGCACCGATGAGCAGCACGCCGCGATGGAAGCCGCCGCCCGCCAGGTGGGTCGGGTTCGCATCGTCGAATAGTCCCCATCCCTTTTTCCGGGTAAGACCCTCGCCCCGGGCGATGCCCGGACCAACCCGTGGGTCCCAACCATCCAGACTCCCCACCCGGCCCGTGGCCGGGGCGGGAGCGCAACCGTGAACCGCACCCGAAATGTCCGACTCCTACCAACTTCCCAAGCGTGGTCTGGGAAAAGGGCTCAACGCCCTGATTCGCACTCCCTCCTCCGTTCCCGTCCGACCGACAGAGGCGACCGCTACCGCCGCCGATCCCGAGACCGGGGAACGCATCCTCCGCATCGGTTTGGACCAGATCGTTCCTTCGCCCTACCAGCCGCGGAAACGATTTAACGAAGAGAATCTCGAGGAACTCGTGGAATCCATCCGGGATCACGGTCTGATCCAGCCGCTCGTGGTGCGGAAGGTGAATGGCCGCTACGAGTTGATCGCCGGCGAACGGCGTTTTCGCGCCTGCCGAAAGTTGCAGCTGACCAACGTTCCGGTGGTGCTGCGGGAGGCGTCGGACCAGGATGTGCTGGAGATGGCGCTGATCGAGAACCTGCAACGGGAGGATCTCGACCCCATCGAGGAGGCGGAAGCCTATGCCCGCCTCTCGCGCGAGTTCGGCCTGAAGCAGGACGAGATCGCCCGGCACATCGGAAAAAACCGGACCACGGTGTCGAACACGATGCGCCTGCTCGAACTCGACCGCGACGTCCAGCAGTTCGTGTCGCAGCGCCACATCACCTCGGGGCACGCCAAGGCGCTGCTCGGGGTGAAATCGCGGCCGGAGCAGCGCATGCTCGCCGATATCGTGATCCGCCGGAAGTTGAACGTGCGGGAAACCGAAGCCCTCGTGCAGAATCACCTGCAGGGGATCCAATCGACCAAGCCCAAGGCGAGCGAGGGGGGGCTGCCCGAGCGGGAGAACTCCCACCTCAAGTTTCTCGAGGACAGCCTGCGCGGTCGCTATTCGACCAACGTGGTGATCAGCCACAACGAGCGGGCCAACAAGGGGAAGATCGAGATCGAGTACTACGGGGACGAGGGCCTGAACCGGGTTCTCGAACTGATGGGGCTGCGCCTCGATTGAGCGACGACGAGCGAGTTGGGTTTACCCGTAGAGGGCATCGAGAATCTCCTTGCCCCGGCTCGCCTTGGCGACGGCCCGCCGCTCCGAGACCGCCCGGGTCATCTTCGAGAGGGGTTTGAGGTAGGTGCCGGGCCGCCACCAGTAGCTCGTCCGCCCCGCCGCGAGTCGGGTCAGAGCCTCCTCGGCGTGGGCGGAGAGGTCCGGCACCGGCGGAGCCGCTTCGTCCGATTTGCGGAAGACGCCGAAAAGGTTTCCCCCCTGCCGCTCCAGGCGCACGGTGTGTAGCCCGGCGCGGGCCGCCACCCCCTCCAGCGTGAGCCGGTCGAAACCATAGAGGTGACCATCGTGCCACTTGTGAGCAAAGTGCATCCCGGGGTAGAGGATGTCCGGAACCTCGATGGCGAAGAGACCGTCCTCGCGGAGGAAGGCGCTCATGTTGCGCAGGTCCGCGACCGGGTCCTTGAGGTGTTCGAGCACGTGAAAGAGGGTGGCGACGTCGAAGGTGCCCCTCTCGACCTCGGCTTCCTGGTACATGCCGAGGAAGAGGTCCAGCCCATACTGTTCCGCGGCATAGCCACCGTAACCTCGGTTCGGTTCGACCCCGTAGACCTCGACCCTGCGTTTCTTCAGCAGGTAGGCCCATTCGCCACCTCCTGCGCCGAAGTCGATGGCCCGGGTGCCCGCCGGGAGGTGGGGGTGCAGTTCCGCCCAGCGGTCCAGGGCGACCCCCCCGGCGCGGTAGATATGCTTCTTGCGCGGGGTCACCGCCCTCTTGTAGGCCTTGCGGTATTCCTCCTTGTAGAATTGGGAGAGGTCCTCGATGGGGAGAGGGTCCACATAGATGAGGCCGGAGTGCAGGCACAGCACGTTGCGCAGCGCGTGGCCTTCCCGGGCCCTCGTGGCCACCACCACAGCCTCCCGGGACCCGGTGATGGGACAGGGGCGCTCCGCCGTCACGATGTCTCGGTCCATTCTGCCGGATTTACCACAGGACGCGGCTCATCGCGACCGGAAATTCTTCGTGCGTGCTTCGCCGTCAAAGGAGAGGGCTGAAATCGAGGTTTGCTGGACGCGGGCCAACTCTTCCCACAGACTGCCGGAGATTCTCCCCCCAATGCACGCCCTTCCTCCAGCAAGCAAATCCTCCTTCCATTCCTGGCTGCTTCTCCTCGGTGCGCACGGCAAGATGCAGCGCTCGAGGTTCCTGCTCGCTCTCCGCGAGTCGAGGCTGAAGACGGCGACGGTGTCCGTCTTCCTCGTCGTCTACATGGTCTCGGCCTTTGTCCTGCTCAACCACGGATTCGGTTTTGTCGAGAACCTGCCCGCCGCGGGCAGCCTGATCGCCGACCGTCTCATCCACGTGGTCTTTTTCGGCTTCATGATCATGCTCATCTTTTCCTCGGCGGTCACGGCTTACATCGCCATCTATCGGGGCCGGGACATGGCGTGGCTCCTCACCCAACCGCTGAGCCATCGGGCCGCTTTCCTCTGGAAATGTTTCGAGTCCTCGCTCTTCGCCGCCTGGGGGCTTCTCATCATCATCGCTCCGCTCCTCATCTCCTTCGCCCGCCAACGCGAGGTGCCGATGTCTTTTTACCTGAAGTCCGGCCTCGCCCTGATTCCCTTTCTCGTGATTTGTTGTGCCCTCGGTTGCCTGCTCCTCCTCGCGGTGGGTCGGTTCCTCAACCGGCGACAGTTCGCCGTCGTCGCCGCCCTCGGCGCGGTTTTTGTCATCGCGTTTACCGTGCGCGCCGCCCTGTTCGACCGGGAGATCGTCGAGTCCTCCGGGCTCAGCTCCGCCATCACTTTCCAGCGGGTGCTCGGTCACACCCAGTTGGCCACCAACCGGGCCCTGCCCAGCACCTGGCTGGCCTCCTCCATCATCGAGTGGAGTCATCCCTACTCGATCGGGCGGAGCGCCCTGATGCCCTGCCTCCTCCTCAGCCATGCCCTCGCCCTGCCTCTGCTCCTCTCCTTCCTGGCGAGGCGGTGGTTCTATCCATCGTGGAACCGGTCGATCCAGAGCAACGCCCTCGCCGGGCAACGCCGCCGGAGGAGACGGGCGCACCGGTACGAAGCCATCTCCCTCGCTCCGTCCTGGCTACCGGGAAGGGGGCGTCCCATGGCTGCGGTGACCCGCAAGGATTTTCTCACCTTCTTCCGGGAACCAGCGCAGTGGGTCCAGTTCACCCTCGTTTTCGGGCTGCTCCTCATCTACGCCACCGGTTTGTAGATGATCCACCGCCATTTGCCCGAGCCGAGGGACCTCTACCTGGTCGCCTTTCTCAACCTCACCGTCAGCGCCCTGGCCCTGTCCACCCTGACGACCCGCTTCGTCTTTCCCCAGTTCAGCCTCGAGGGGAAATGCCTCTGGATTCTGTCGATGAGTCCGATCCGCCTCTCCTCCATCGTGCTGCAGAAGTTCATCTCCAGCAGTCTCCTCACCGGAGTGGCGGTCACCCTGATCCTCCTCCTCACCAGCCGCAGCCTGCGCTTCGATGCCGCGGACACCTTCTTCTTCATCGCCGCCATCGGTCTGATTTCGGTCGGGTTGAACGGTCTGGCCGTGGGCTTGGGCGTTCTCTTTCCCAACCTCAAGGAATCGAACACGGCGAAGATCGTCAGCGGATTCGGCGGGACGCTCTGTCTGGTGGCCAGTTTCGTCTACATCGCCGCCATGGTGATCGGGCTGGTCGTTATCCGGTCCGAGGTCTTCGTCGCCAACACCGTGTCCGAGGGTTGGATCGTCAGCGGCAGAACCATCGTGGGCGCGGTGGTGCTGGTGGGTCTCACCGCTGTCGCCGCCATCGGACCCCTGGTTTTCTCGGTGAAAAAATTGGAAAAACCCGGGTTCAACGGTTGAGCCCTCCGGCGGGATACGGGTGGGCGGAAAGATTTTCCGCGACATCATTTTTTCACAAAATTGCTGGGAAAATCCCAAGTTTTGAGCGATTATTGAAAGTCAACCATCCTTTACAAAATTCGCCTGATCCGATTCATGCCCGCGCGCGCCAATCATCAAACCGAGTTTTTCGGGGAACGGAGTCACTCCGAGGTTCGCATCTCCTTTGACCCCGATGATTTCGAACCGGTCAATCCCTATCTGGACGAGGTTCAGGACGAATACCGTGAGGCGCAGGCGGCCTTGCAGGAGCTGCGCCAGCGGGAGTCCGAGATCAAGCGCAAGGCCGAGGAATTGCAGGAGATCACCCAGAAGGAGGACGAGTTCACCCGGGGGCGCCGAGAGATCCTGGAGCGGATCGAGGAATATCTCGTGCTGCTCGACCGGGAAGGGAGCGGTGCCCGGGAGACAGCGGCCCGCTGTGGGGAGACCCACCAACGTTTTCTCGAGCACCTGGAAACGATTCGCGGCCTGCGGCCGGAGACGTGGAGTCGGTCCCATCGGCGCGAGGAGTTGGACCGGGCCCTGCGGCAGATCGAGGCCGCGGAGGACGAGGTGGCGGATTCGTTGCCTCTCATCCAGGCGCTCTCGGGCGCCAAACGAGGCCGCTCCCGCCAGGTGCCGGTCGCCCCGGGAAAAGGGCTGGACGATGCCGATTTTTTCTACTGGTTCAAGGCGGGCATCGCCTTCACCCTGCCCGCCATGGCGCTGGCCGTCCTCATCGCGCTGATCGCCCTTTTCCTGCGGTAAGCCCGGCGGGGTGAATCCCTCTGAATTTGTGTCTCCAACGAAAATGTTTTCTTCCAGACCCGCCAACCGCAGACGGCCGCCCGGGCCGCGCCGGAAACCGGAACAACCCGTGCGCCACGAATCCGCCGAGTCCCTGCGCCAGGAGTCGATCCAGCTCCACGCCCAGATCGGAGCGCTGGAGGAGAAGATCGCCGGACACGTCCTCGCGGAAGAACGCGTAGAGGAGATGCGGCGGCGCAACATCCTGCCCCCGCCCGAGGCGCCCCCGGCGGCGGCTCAGGCTCCGCTGCTCAGCCGGGCGGCGCGGCGTCGGCGCGAGCGGGAGCGCCGGGCCAGCATGCTCCGCTTTTTTCTGCTTCTCGCCATAGCCGCCGGACTGGCCGCTTGGCTCGTCTGGACCGGAGGATGATTCCGGACCCCGGGCATCGGAGAATCACCGTCCCTGGCGAAGCAGCACCATGAATTGGAGCGGCTCCAGGGGCAGCTGTTTCGCCGCGATCACCGTCTGACCGGCGATGATGTCGGTGAGCACTTTCTTCAGCCCGAGTTGGCGGAGGCGTCGCGCCGGGATGGTCTGGGGCCGATCGCTGAAATTTGCCAGACAGAGGATGACCTGTTCGGGCGAGGTGCGGAAGTAGGCGAAGACATGGTCGTTTCCCGGATCGATGATCTCGGTGTCGCCCCGGGCCAGCGCCGCATTGTTGAACCGCAGTTGGGACAGTCGGAGGAAGCCCTCGTAGAGAGTCTGCTCCACGGAGTGGGGTTCGCTGCGCCGTTCCGCTTTCTCCCAATCGAAGGGTGGACGATGCAGCCAGCGTTCGTCGCCCTGCTTGTCCAGGATCTCGGCGTAGCTGGAGTCGTTCATCATCCCGATCTCCTCGCCCAGGTAGATCATGGGGATGCCCCCGATGGTGAAGGTCACCCCGTGAATCAAGAGGATTCGCCGGATGGCGAATTCGACCTCTTTCTCGTCCTCGTCGCGCAGGGCGCGGCTCAGCCCGCAAAGTGAGGCGGTAGTGCCGCAGACGCGGGCATCTCCGGTCGACGGATCCTCCTGGAAGAGGGCTCCCTCGGAGAAGCTGGAGGGATGCTTCCCCACGTAGAAATCGGTGAGAAACCTGCGGTGATCGTGGGGATTGATGCCGATCTCCTCGGCGTCGCGGTTGTCGAAACCCCAGCCGATGTCGTCATGGGAGCGGATGTAGTTCACCCAGGCGCAGCCCGGCGGGATCATGAAGCGTTTTTCCATCGAGTGCCGGATCAACCGGGCGTCCCGGGTGGCCAGTGCCTCCCAGAGCAGGGCCATGAGGAGCGGGTTGTAGGAGAGCTGGCACTGCTCGGTGGTGATGTAGCCGTGAATCTCGTCGGGGGCGACGATGGCCTCGGATTTGAAAACCATGCTGGGGGCCACGATCCGCGAAATGGCATTGAAGGCCTCGATCAGGGTGTGGGCTTCCGGCAGGTTCTCGCAGCTGGTGCCCTTCTGCTTCCAGATGAACGGAACCGCATCCATGCGCAGGATCTCGACCCCCATGTTGGCGAGGTAGAGCATCTCTCCCACCATGGCGTTGAACACCTCTGGGTTTCGGTAGTTCAGGTCCCACTGGTAGGTGTGAAACGTGGTCCATACCCATTTTCGGATCCGGTTGACATAGGTGAAGTTGCCGGGGCGCTCCTCGGGAAAGATGGCGCGGAGGTGCTTCTGGTATTCCTCGACTTCGGCCCGGGTCTGGAACATGAGGTAGTAGTCCTGATAGCGCTCCTCTCCGTCGCGCGCACGCATCGCCCACTCGTGTTCGTCCGAGGTGTGGTTGAAAACGAAATCCAGCACCAGACTCACGCCGTGCCGGCGGAGTTCGTTGCCGAGTTCCTTGAGGTCCTCGGTGGTGCCCACCATGGGATCGACTCTCCGGTAATCGCTCACCGCATAGCCACCGTCGTCGTCCCCCTCGGGGCTGAGGTAGATGGGCATGAGGTGGAGGTAGGTGATGCCGAGCTCCCGGAGATAGGGAATCTTTTCCTGCAGACCGCGCAGGTCCCCGGCGAAAAGGTCCACGTAGGCCATCGCCCCGAAGAGGTGCCCCGATTGGTACCAGGTCGGGTCCGCCTCCCGCATGGCATCGATGCTCTTCCACTCCGGGGAACGATCCAGCCAGGCGTCGGCCATGGTCTCGAGGAGACGCTCCAGGTGATAGTAGAAGTCGAACTGGTGGCCGTAGAGTTCGAGCAGCTTTCTCAGGAGGGTGGGAAAGGTCTCGCCGAGACGGTACTCGAAGCCGCTCCACTCCTGCGTATTGACGTCCTCGGGGTAGCGTTTGCCGAGAAATTTCTTCAGTCGCTCCAGGGTGACCTGGCATTGTTGATCGGAGATGGCCATGAAAAGGATGGGGGCGAAAGAACGGTCAGAGCAGACGCTGGGCCAAGGTGAGGGCGCCGGTGATGCCGGCTCTCTGCCCCAGGTCGGGAGTTCTCAGGTATTCGTCCAGCGACGGGAGGTTCCAGTAGTCTCCCGCCTGTTCGCGAAAACGATTTCTCACTTTTTCGATGAGTCCGGCCTGTTGGGACACGCCGCCGCCGATGATGATTCGGTCGGGCGACCAGGTCGCGGTCAGTGTCACGCAACCGGCGGCGAGGTAGGCCGCCTCGAGGGCCCAGGCCTCGTGTTCCTCGGGCAGTTGGTTCGCCGGGATTCCCCAACGCAGTTCGAGGGCCGGTCCGCTGGCCCGGCCCTCGAAACAGGAGTCGTGAAAGGGACAGGCGTTGGTGGCGGCATCCGGGTCCTGGTCGAGGTTGGGCATGGCGATGTGTCCGATCTCGGAGTGAATCCTCCCATGCAACAGTTCTCCCTTGTGCAGGAAGGCTCCACCGATGCCGGTTCCCACGGTGATGTAGGCGGGAAACCGGGTATTCTGCGCGGCGCCGAAATCCGCCTCGCCGATCAGCGCCGCGTTCACATCGGTCTCGAAAGCGATGGGCACGGGCTCGCCGAGACCGTCGCGCAGCGCCTGGACCACGTTGAACCCCGCCCAGCCCGGTTTGGGGGTGGTGAGGATGGAGCCGTAGCCGGGTGAGTGAGGATGGATGTCGGCGGGGCCGAAGGTCCCGATGCCCATGGATCGGATCGGGCCAAAATCCTCTCGGGCCTTGGCGAAAAACTGGACAGCCCGGTCCAGGGTTTCCTCGGGTGTGCCGGTGGGGAAGCGCTCCTCCCGCAGCGGTTCTTCGGGCGATCTCGCCACGGCGCAGACATACTTGGTGCCGCCGGCCTCGATGCCCGCGATGAGGGGGGGGGAGTCTTCTTCGTGATTCATACTGATCAATCACCGTCGTTGATATGGGCGACCATGTCTGGCGCGAGAACGGCCTCCTCGATCTCGGACTCCTCCGGCTGATGACCGCGCGCACTCTCGGGAATGCGGATCCCGCCGTCAAATCCATAGGCTTTGATTCCCTCCCACAGTCCGGCGAAATTCGGGGTCTTCGAGACGTAAACCCGGGGCAGACTCTTGGAGGGATGCAGTTCCAGACTGTGATCCGATCCGAGGACCGCGAGAAACTGCCCGGAGAGAGCCTCGTAGTCGCTTCCTCGCCTCGCATAGAAGAGGAGACGGTCTGCCGGTATGCCCCAGCGCATGGCCACGTAGCGGATGGCCTGTCCCTTGCCCGACCGGAGCGGCACGATATCGAGCCATCGCCCCTCGGAGAGCAGCACCTTGGCGGGCAGTCCGTTCCCTCTGAGGATCTTCTGGATATTGCGCCGGGCGTCCGGGCTGGTCGGCTCCTCGAACTCGAAGGAAACCTTGAACCGATGCTGGCTGCCAGGCCCCTCCTGAAGCCGCAGGCCTGGAATGTCCGCGAGGGCCTGCTCCACCGCGGCTCGATCCCAGCGGTGGGCGAGGTGTTTCTCCCAGGCCAGATCGGGGGCCAGGCGCTTGCCGTAGCGGATCTCGGCTCCGAGTTGGGTGATGTAGACGTCGGGCTCGGGCAGTCCGAATCGAGCGATGAGATCCCGGGCCATCTCCAGGCTCCGCCCCGACGCGATGCCGAACCCGAGCCGAGGCTGGTTGGCGTTGGTCGCCTCCCGGATCTTCGCGATCGCCTCGGCGTCGCCCTCGAGCAGATCGTTCTCCAGGCCGGTGAAGATGATGCGATCCTTCAGAGGAAGGGAGGTGCGCACCTTCTCGGTGATCAGGTGCGGCTGGGTGATGTTCTCCAGCAGGTGCGAGGTTTCCTCCAGGTAGCGGCTCACGTGCCCCTTCCACGTGTAGTGGCGGCGCACCCCTTCGAGTCCATTGGCCGACCACCGCTCCCAGCGGTCCGGATCGGAGAGGGCTTCCTCGAGATGCCGGGTCATGGCGGGAACGTCGAGGGGATCGATCAGCTCGCCGTTCTCGCAGTTTGCGATGATGTCCCGGGGACCGCCATCGTTCGTGGCCAGGATGGGCAGGCCCGTGGCCGCGGCCTCGATGAGGGTCAGACCGAACGGTTCCATGAGCGCCGGATTGACGAACACGCCCTTCTTGCGGGCGGCGTAGCGGTAGAAGGCGGGAATTTCCTCGCTGCGGACATCCTTGGGAATGGCGATTCTCCCGTAGAGATCGAAGTCGTCGATGAGCTGGAGCAGGTCGGTCCACACTTTGCGGGCCCCGGGGTTGAGTGCGTTGATCGTCTGGCGGTTTCCCGCCACGAGGATGAGGTTGGCCCGGTCGCGCAGGGTATCGCTTTCGCCGAAGGCTTGGACCAGACTGGTCAGGTTCTTTTTTTCGTCGGCCCTGGCGATGGCGAGCACCGCGGGTCGATCGGGGTCTTCCAGAAATCTCTTGATTTTCGCGGAGACCGCCGGGGGAATCTCTTCCTCCTCGGCCGGGGCGAAGCGGGAGACGTCGACCCCGGGAGGGATGACCCGCATCCGATCGGGCGCATACTGGTCGTAGACGGAGTATTGGCGTTCGACCTCCTGGTTGGTGCTGGTCACGATGATCGAGGCGGTGTCGAGGCTGAGTTCCTCGGCTTCGATCCGCGTGGAAATGTTGTAGCGCCGCTCGATCCGGTCCCGGTCGATCTGGTTTTCGAGGAGCCGCTCCAGCTTCGAGCGACCCAGGGAGTGCCCGGTGAAGACGAAGGGACAGCCGAGCAGCGAGGCGAGACGGCTACCCACGTAGCCGGCATCGGCGTAGTGGGCGTGGATGATGTCGGGGAGTCGGGCGTTCTCCCGGAACATGGCCAGGCACTGGTCCACGAAGGTGTCCAGATAGCGCCACAGCGTTTCCTTGCGCAGGTAGCGGCGCGGGCCGGCCTGAATCCGCCTGATGAAAGCGCCGTTGCCCAGCGCCTCGACCGGCTTCGCATAGTCGTCGCTGACCTTGGGATCTTCGATCAACCGGGTGAACAGGTCCACCTGGCCGACGTTCTCGTGTTCGGCGAGGGATTTGACCAGGTCGAGGACGTAGATGCACTGACCCCCGGTATCGGCGTCGCGCCCCAGCTCCAGATTCTCCCCGCGGATCAGGCCGTGAATCGAGATGTGCACCAGGTAGAGGTCGTCGAGCCGTCCTCCACGGGTTCGCTTGGCGCTAACCTGGCGACGGGAGGCGAGCCAGTGGTCGAGTCCCTCGATCACCCCGTCGACGCAGGGTTGCCCTGTGCGGAAGACCTGGTCGGGTTGCACGGTATCGCGCAGCGCGGCCTCCGCATTGGAGACCAGGATGCGGAAGACGTCGTCGAGGAGAAACATCGAGGCATCGTTGCCCGAGTCTCCGGCCACCGCCACCGCCTGCAGGGGGAGACCCAGCCAGTCCGCGAGCCATCGGGTGGCGTTACCCTTGTTGGCGCCACGGGGGAGGATGTCCAGGTCCCGGTTCGACGAATAGACGACCTGGGCCGCCAGCCCGCCCTCGGCCAGGGCTTCGGCGAGTTGGTCAATCTCCTCCGGCGACCGGTCGATCCAATACCAACTGCACTTGAAGGGGTTCTGGCAGGCCTCGGGCTGCATCTCGATGCCGGTGGCCCGTTCCCGCACGATCGATGCCGCCCGGTCGAAGTCCCAGTTTTGCCGGAGCGAGGATTCCCAGCCATCGATGAGAGCTTTCCGGCCCACGTCGTAGATGGCGGTTCCGACCCCGCCCAGGATGTAGTCCGGCTCGAGCAGGCTACCCTGCTCGACCAGCTCCAGTACCTCGTCGACGGCGCGTCCCGTGTTGTAGGCCAGGACCGGCGCATCGTGGTTGCGCCGGAGGCCGGACCAGTAGGAATTGAATCGCTTCGTGGATTCGGGGCCATCGTAGATGGTCCCGTCGATATCGGTGGAAAAAAGGAGCATTGCCGCCCTGGTCGGGTTCAGCTATTCGTTTCAACACAAACGATTTGACGTCAAATGATTTTTGCGGTCGCGCGGGGATGGCGGTTGGCCGCCGGCGCCAACGCGGCGGCTTGCGGAGGCGATTGTTTGCGGGCTCGGGGTAGCGCCACCCCTCGAAAGGGAGAGGTTTGCTGGACGTCACCGCTCAAGTCCGACAGACTGGGGTGACATGATAGCTGAAAGAAGATGGGGGTGGGGGCTGATCGGGCCCGGCCGGTTTGCTCGGGAATTCGCCGAGGAATTGAGCGACGCCGCGGGGGCGCGCCTGCGGGCCGTCGCCTCGCGAAGCCCGGAGCGGGCGTCGGCATTCGCCGCGGAATTTGGCTTCGAGTGCGCCTACGCCAGCTACGAGGAACTGGTCGCCGACCCGGAAATCGACGTGGTCTACGTGGTGGTCCCGCACGTCTTTCACCAGGAGGTGACGGAGTTGGCTTTGCGCGCGGGAAAGGCGGTGCTCTGCGAAAAACCCCTCACCCCATCGGCGCAGGAGACCCGGGTCCTGACCGAGACAGCCGCGCAATCGGGATGCTTCCTCATGGAGGCGATGAAAACGGGCTTCCTTCCCGCGATCCGGCGGGCGAGAGAGTGGATCGGGGAAGGTCGTATCGGCGAACCCCTCCTCGCGGAGGCGGATTTCTGCTTCCGCGGCCCCGACGACCCGGAGGATAGGCTGATGAACCCGGCTCTCGCGGGCGGAGCGGTTCTCGATGTCGGGATTTATCCTCTCTATTTGTGCCGACATCTCCTGGGGGAGGTGATCGAGCTGGAGGCCTTCGGACATCTCGCCCCCACCGGCGTCGAGGACAGCGCCGCGATCCTGACACGGCACGGAGGTGGGGTGGCCGCGGTTTTGACCTGCTCTTTTCGGACCGAGGAGGCCATGGACGCCGTCATTCGCGGCAGCGGCGGCGAGATCCGATTGCCCCGGTTTCACGCGGCCAAGGAGTGCATCCTGCGCCGCGGGGAGGAGGAGATCGAAAGGTTCGTCGACGGAAAAAGCGGTATGCTGGGCGCGGAAATCGAGGCGGTGCACGACGCTCTGGATCGCGGCCTGATCGAGTCCCCCGGCCACAGTCACGCAGATTCGATTCGGCTCGCCGAGCTGATGGACCAGGTGCGTTCGGCGGTGCTTACTGGTCGGTGATCAGGACCGAGGTATCCAGGATGGGGGAGGCGTCGACCCGCTCCAACTCCAGCACCTCGACGAGGCGTTCCACGGCTTCCGCGATGGCCTGTTGCTGACCGGAGGGGAGGGATTTCAGTCCCGAAACCAGCTCCTCGTGAAGGGGCGATGGGGACTGGGACACCAGGGCCTCACCCGGCGGCGTCGGGCGCACGTGGACGAGACGTTTGTCGGTCCGGCTCCGCTCCCGTTCGACCCAGCCCCGCTCCTCCAGGCGATCGAGAATACCCACCACCGTGCTGGCACTGAGGAAGATCTCCTCGGCGATCTCTTTCACCGTGATCCCGTCACTCTCCACCACCTTGGTCAGACAAAGCAGCTGGGGCACGGTCACGCCGTGCTGTCCGGCCAGGCGACGCGAATGAAGATCCGCGGCGCGGATGATCCGCCGAATGGCGCGAAGCACCCGGAGATCGTAGCGGTCGTCGGGAACCACGGGCTGGGTGACGATTTCTGTTTCCTTGGATTCCATCGTGTTGCCCGTGATTGGGACGGCGAACCAGACGCTCCGCCGAGCTCGCAAGATCATTCCCAATGAAATGATTTGCATTGAAACGATTTATCGTCAAACAGGTTAAACCGATGATTTTTCCGATTCGGTCGCTGTGGAGTCGGCGGGCTGCGCTTTGTGCTTGCGCGCTTTCCGTCTACCTGCCCCTGTGTGGTTCACCCCGCTTTGTTGACGGCGCCGGGGAGGCCCTGGTCGGATCGGTCCGTTCCGAGGACGGCGTGATTCACCTTCGCTGGAGCCGCGAAGGTGCCGACGGTGATTTTTTGCTGGAGCAATCTCCCTCGGCCGGGTTCGCGGAGCCGGCGATCCGGTACGCCGGCCCGGACGGGGAGACCGTGCTCACGGGGCTGCCCGAGGGAGACCACTACTTCCGGGTGCGCGTCTCCGGAGCGCCCGAATGGTCGGAGCCGTTGTTGGTGGAGGTTCGCTACATTTCGGAGGGGAGACTCTTTGCCCTGCTCTCCCTCGGATTCGCCGTGGCAGCCCTTACCGTGGCGGCCATTCTCACGGGGCACGCGAAATCCCTTCGATCCGCATGACCACGATTTTCGCGCAGTCGCTGTCTCCCCAGACGGGGTGGATCATCGTGATCGGGCTCGGCCTGATCTGGATCGCTCTGGGTGTCATCTGGGGACGGAAGGCCAAGACCAGCGAGGGCTTCATGCTCGCCGGGCGAAATGTGGGGCTGGCTCTCGGCTCCGCCACAGCCATGGCGACCTGGGTCACCTCGAACACTCTCATGGTGGCGCCGGCGCTCGCCCTGGAGAAAGGGGTCTGGGGTATGCTGGCCTACTCCAGCGCCGCCTTCGGGCTGATGCTCTTTGCGCCTCTCGCCGTCCGCATCAAGCGCCTCTTGCCCGAGGGCTTTACCGCCGGCGATTTTTTCCGCCGCCGTTACGGCACCTTCGGCTGGGTGGTTTTCATGGCTTTCACTCTGCTCTACTCCCTGACCTGGCTGGTGACCATGGCGATCGCAGGGGGGAAACTCCTCGAAGCGCTGGGTGGCATCCCCTATGTGCAGGGGATGAGTCTGATCCTCGTGGTCTGTGTCCTCTACACGCTGCTCGGCGGACTTTTTGCTGTTATCGGGACGGACTTCATCCAGAGCGTAGTTATTCTGCTCGGGGTAGTCCTCATCGGAGGGCTGGTTTTGTTCCAATTGGATTTCACCGCCACCTACGACCACGTGGCGGAGTACCAACCCATGCTGCTCGATGTGCTCATGCCGGTGGCCCTGCTCGCCTTCTTCAACAACATGCTATTCGGGTTCGGAGAGGTTTTTCACAACAACGTCTGGTGGAGCCGCGCCTTCGCCATGCGGGAGAAGGTTGCGGGCAGGGCGTTTTTTCTCTCGGGAATTCTCTGGTTCCCCATTCCGATCGCGGCCGGGTTTCTCGCTCTCGCCGCGGGTCCGCTGGGAATCAACGTGACCGACGCGACCACGGTGGGTCCGGTGGTGGCGGAACACGTGCTCGGGGCCACCGCTTTGGGCTGGTTCGCCGGGGTGATTATCCTGATCATTCTGTTCTGTTCCATCGCCTCCTCCATCGACTCACTCCTCGCCGCGACTTCGGACCTGGTGGTCAAGGATGTTTTTGTCGGCTTCCTCAAGATCGAACTGAACGATCAGAATTTTCGCCGCATCGCCTCGACCGCCATCGTGGGAATCGGACTGGTCTCCTGGATCATCGCCCTGCCGGCATGGCCGGTCCATCAGGTGCTCTACAGTGCGGGCGGACTGGTGGCCAGCCTGATCTGGCCCGTCATCGCCGGACTCTTCTGGGAGCGGGTCAACCCGGTGTTGGTCATCGTCGGAGCCCTCGCGGGATGTGTCGCGGGCTACTACTGCAACTTCATGGTCGGATGGTGGACCGCGGCGCTGGTGGGGGCGGCCGTCTCCATGATGTTTACCCTGGCGGCGCGCTGGGTTCCCCCTACGGTGCCGGTGAAATCCTGAAATCGAAACATGTTCTCCGAAGGGTTTTTCTATTTTCTTATCGTCGCGGGTCTCATCTGGACTCTGCTTGGAGCTATCACCCTGCTGGTCCTGCTGTTCCGGGACTGGAAAGACGGCAACCTGTGGTGAGAGCGCCTCTTCCCCCGGGGTAATCTCATGCCCCGTGGGCCATCGAAACTTCTGCTACCCAACTGCCATGGACAAGGACCTCCCTCCCAACCAGATCGGGCACGTGCTCGAACCGCCGAGCGGCTCGCATTCGATCCGCCCTGCCCCTGACGAACTGTTTCGCAACAATCCCATCGATCTGCGGACGCTTCGCGAACTGAGCCTGAAATCGGTCCTCGGCGCCGGGGAGTTCACCCGCGCCCAGGTCATCGAGTTGTGCAAACTGGCGGCGGTTCTCGAGACCATGGAGATCGCGCCTTTCCACCCGCTCGATGGAAAGATCGTCATCACCGCCTTCTTCGAGGCGAGCACCCGCACCAGGACCTCGTTCGAGAGCGCGGTGCTTCGTCTCGACGGTAAGATCATCAGCATCGCCGACGGCCGGATGACGGGCGCGGCCAAGGGGGAATCGCTGCAGGACATCGGAGAAATGTTCAATGCCTACGCGGATCTCGTCATCATGCGGCACACCGATACCGACGCTCCGAAACGCCTCATGGAGAGCCTCCGCATACCGCTGATCAACGCGGGAAACGGATCGGGCGAACACCCCACTCAGGCTCTCACCGACTGGTATTGCCTCCTCAAGTGGAACAACGAGATCACCACAACTTCGCCGGAGGGAACCAAGGCTTCGCGACTCAATCTGGGAATCCTCGGCACCCCCGGCTCGATGCGTGCGGTGAAAAGTTTCCTCCTCATGTCGCTCCTGTTCAAGGAACACATCGAGAAGGTTACCGTGATTTCGGAGATGGCCGATCCTTTCGGTGCCGATGTCACGGAGCAGCTCAAATCGGCGAATATCGACTACGAAGTCACCAACGACATCCAAGAGGCCCTGCCGCGCCTGGATATCATCTACATGAACTCGATCGCGTTTCTCGGCGACAGCTACAAGACCCTGGGCTCACGCTACAAACTCGACTCGGAAAGCAAACTGAAGAAGGACGCCGTGATCCTGCACCCGCTGGCGCGGCAGGACGAGTTGGACACTTCCCTGGATAAGACGGCCCACAATCTCTATTTCTCGCAGGCCCACGGCGCGGTCTTCATTCGCCAGGCTCTGCTCCTCTCGGTTTTCAATCGGCTCGACCGGTTGCCCAACCAGATTCCCACCATCGGATAAATCCCAGCCCCCAGAAACCTTATGTGCGGCATCGCCGGAAGCATCTCAGCCAGACCTCTCCCCGAAAACGCGAAGGACATCGTCGAGGGACAACTCGCCACCATCCCGCACCGCGGACCCGACGGCACGGGAGCCTTCCTCGAGCCGGACAACGGCGTGGCCCTGGGGCACGCCCGACTCGCCATCAACGATCTGCTGGGGGGACAGCAGCCCCTCAACGCCGTCGACGGCCGCTATGTGCTGACGTCCAATGGGGAATTCTACGATTTCAAGCGCCATCGTTCGGTGCTCATGGCCGAGGGCGACCGGTTTCTCACCAAGTCGGATTCCGAGATCGCCATCGGGCTATACCGCAAGTTCGGCCTCGATTTTACCGAACACCTGCGGGGAGAGTTCGCCTTCGCCCTCTACGACAAGACCGAGGATGAATTGATCCTGGTACGGGACCGTTTCGGGGTACGCCCCCTCTTCTACTGGCTTTCGCCCGATGGAAAAACGCTTGTCTACGGTTCGGAGGCAAAGGCGGTGCTGGCCCACCCGGACGTCCCGGTGCGCCTCGACCGGAAGGCGGCGCTCCACCAGTTGATGCAGACCATCGCACCGGGGATGAGCGCTTTCGAGAATGTCGTTTCGCTCGATCCAGGCCATTTTCTCCGCATCCGCAAACGGGACGGCCGACTCGACATCCTCAAGCATCGCTACTGGGACTTCGACTTTCCCCGAGAGGAGGAAAGGGACCTGGCGGTGCCGGAGGAGGAGCTCGTGGCCCGCGTCCGCGAGGAACTCGTCCGCGCCATCGTGCTCCGACTGGAGGCCGACGTTCCCGTGGGCTGCTACCTCAGCGGGGGGATCGACTCCTGCTGTATCCTCGGTCTCGCCACCGGATCGATGCAGTCGCCCACCCGCGCCTACACCATCTCTTTCGACGACGATTCCTATGACGAGGCGCCCATCGCCCGGGAAATGGCCGAATCGATGAACGCCGACCAGGAGGTGATCCATCTGCGCGCGGAGGATCTCTACGGGGAAAACTACATCAAGACGGTCTGGCACGCGGAGAGGACCTTCTACAACACGCTGGGGGTGGCCAAGAATCTCATGTCGAAGAGGGTCTGGGATTCGGGCTACCGCTGTGTCATCACGGGGGAAGGGGCGGACGAACTCTTCGCCGGTTATCCCGCGCTGAAGCGTGACATGTTCCTCCACGGCCTGACCCATGAACCCCCCGAGGTGCGGGCGGAATACGAGGCTGCCCTGGAACGGACCAACAAAATTTTCCGGGGCGCCATCCTCGCGGAGAACGAGCGCACCCACCGCGCCTGGGAAGCTCTCTGCGGTTTTACCCCGTCGTGGCTCCAGCCCTGGATGGACACCCTGGACCTGGCCCGCCCGCTGCTTTCCGACGACGCCGCCGAGGCCCTCCGCGATTACGATCCCATTGCCGAAATCGCCTCCCGGATCGATGGCAGCATGCTCGAGGGACGTCATCCCCTGGATCAGGCGCAGTACACCTGGAGCAAATGCCAGCTCGAGGGACAGATCCTGAACTGGGGGGGCGATCGCGTCGACATGGCGAATTCCATGGAATCCCGGCCCGCCTTTCTCGACCATCACCTCGCCGCGGTGGCCGTTCAGGTGCCCCCGAATCTGCGAATCAAGGGATACATCGAGAAGCACGTGTTGCGCGAGGCGGTGAAAGGGGTGCTGCCCGAGGTGCTCTACCGGAGGGAGAAATTCGCGTTCATGGCTCCACCCGCGCACACCGACGAATCGAAGCTGGCTCAGGTGGAGGAGCTGATCGGCGGCTTTCTCTCCCCGACCATGGTTGACCAGGCCGGCATCTGTTCCCCGGAGCGGGTCAGCGAGTTTCTCCGGGAATATCGTGAGGACCGCGATCCGACCTCCCTGGTGCGCAAGGACACGCTCCTCAACCACCTCCTCACCCTGCACATCCTCCACCACCAGTTCTGCGGCGCCGGGGCATGAGAGACGCTGCCACCCTGCCACGGAGTCACCCCGCCGGACGGGCCGCCGCTCGGCTGGATGATTGTCTGCTCGACGGAGGCCCCGACCTTTCCTTCACCCCATCGCGGATTTGGGACGGAGATCGGCTCAGGCTCCGTTATGTCGCCTCCTCTCCGAGCGAAGAAGAGCCGGTGGGAGTGCTCCGGCTGGGCTTTGAGCCGCGCACGGCGGTAGTTTGGATCGGTTGGATCGAGTTGACCCCGGAATGGCGAGGCCGGGGCATCGCGCGGGCCTGGATCGAGCGGGTGGAGACCGCTGCCGAGGGGATCGGGGCGCAGCGGATCCGACTCTTCGCCCGGCAGGGGAGCGAAGGATTCTGGCTCCACCTGGGATACCGGCCGGAACACGATCCGCGCTTTTTTCACAAAGTACCCCGGGGGGCGCCGGTCAACCGGAGGGGGAATGGGTGATGAAGGATTTGCGCGTCGATTTGGAAAGAATTCGGAGAGACATCCTGTCCCTCGCCGCGATCGGGCATCATGAGGCGGACCGCGGCATCTACCGCATGGCCTTTACCGATGCGGACATGGAGGGCAAACGCTGGCTGCTCAATCGCATCGAGGAATCGGGGCTGGAGCCGGCATCGGACGGGGCGGCCAACATTTCCGGCATCCTGCGGGGTGAAGAGAACGGCTCACGCTTTTTCGTCGGGTCTCACATCGACACGGTTCCCTGTGCCGGGATGTTCGACGGCACGTTGGGAGTGGTCGCGGGTCTGGAGTGCCTGCGTGCTCTCAAGGAAGCGGGGATCACCCCGAATCGCAGCATCGAGCTGATCGCCTTCAGCGATGAGGAGGGCCGGTTCGGGGGAACCTTCGGTTCCGAGGCCTTCACTGGTCTGCTCACCCCGGAAAAGGTGCGCGGCGCCATCTCCCTCGACGGTGTCAAGCTGGAGGATGCCATGCTGGAACACGGGCTCGATCCCATGCGTTCCCTGGACGCGCGGCGCACCCCCGATCAGGTCGAGTGCTACCTGGAACTGCACATCGAGCAGGGACCGGTGCTGGACCGGCAGCACCTCCAGGTGGGCATCGTCGACAGCATCACGGGACTGCGCTCCTGGTCGCTGCGGCTCAACGGCGAGACGAATCACGCCGGGACCACCCCGATGGATTACCGGCGCGATGCCTTCATGGGTCTGGCCGACTTCGCCCACGAGGTGCCCCGCATCCTGGCAGAAAACGGCGGGGAAAACAGCCGGGCCACCATCGGCAAGGCTGAGATCCTGCCCGGAGCGCCGAACTCGGTTCCCGGGGCGGTGGATTTCTCCCTCGATTTTCGCGATCCGTCGACCGCCGTCCTGGAAGACCTATCCCAGGCCTTCCAGAAGGCGCTCGCCGCCATTTCCTGGCGCCGGGGTCTGCAGTTCGACTTCAACGTCCAGGGGGAAATCCTGCCCGTGATCTCGGACGACCACATCCTCGGCATCCTCGAGGAGGAAGCCGAGCGGCTCGACCTCTCCTACCTCCGCATGCTCAGCGGTGCGGCTCACGACGCCCAACTGGTGGGACGAATCGCTCCCATGGCCATGATCTTCGTGCCCAGCCGCGGCGGCCTGAGCCACTCTCCCGACGAGTGGACCGCGTGGGAGGACATCGAGGCGGGAGCCAACCTGATGTTGGCCGCCCTGGCTCGTCTCGCCGCTTCCTGAGGACACCCGCCGTACCTGAGAGCGGCGCGGCGGCGCCCTCATGGATTGCGCAGACCGGGGATCGCTCCGATGGCGATGATCCTTTCCCGGTCGAGCTTCAGGGGGAAAACGTCGACACCGTGGCCATGAATCCCGGTCTCGTAGCCCCCCCGGGTGCCGAAGGCGTAGTGGAGCCCCTGCCGCATGTCGTAGCCCAGATACAGCATCACGTGGCTGACCTGCCCGGTGCGGATGTCTCCCCAGAAAATGAGGTTCCCCGGGCTGAGGTGCGCCACGATCTCGTCGACGCCGGGGCGGACCTGGAACTGCCGGAACCGGTTGCTCTGGCGGAGCCAGTTGAATTGCCCGATGATGGAGCGGGGCACTTCGGGGTACCCGGCCTGGGAGAGGACGTATTGAACCGCCCCCGAGGCGTCGAGTCCGCCGTGCCGGGGGTGATTTTGGCCGGCACGGTGGGGCAGTCCCTGACGGGCCACGATGTGGGATTCCTCCCGCAGGCGTTGCAGGGTGGGGCCGCGCCCATTCGCGATGGCTGGAAGGGGTGGTTCGTAAACATCCGCGGGCCGCACCCGGGCTTCGGGCGCTGGGGGAGAATCGATCCGCTCCTGGGGCACCTGGGGCGCCCCGAAGTGCGAGGGTTCGTCCCGACGCGTTGCGGGAGGGGAATCGATCCGTGGGATCGGGCCCTGCGTCGGTGCCGAAATCCGGGGCGGAGAGTCGGGGACAGGTTCCAGTCCGGGCGGCTGGGAGGGGCGGGACATGGCCGGCACATCAGCGTTGTTCGGGCCGATCGGCACCGTGACCTCGGGGAGCGATGGCGCCGGCACGGGACGGGCCAGGCTTTCTTCCCTCGCGGCTTCGCTTCGCTCGTCCGCGACTTCGACTCCGGCGGGGCGACGGCTTTGCTCGATCTTCTCGGTGAGTGCCTCTTTGGCCCTCTGCAGGGGGCCGATGATGGGATTGCTGGGAATGGGCGGGGGGGCGATTTTTTTCTCCTGCCTCGGGGTAGCCTCTTCATCCTCCTCCGCAGGTTGCTCCTCCTCGGTTCCGGGGGGGCGACGCTATTCACCGCAAATCCGGATCGGCGTGTCCACCGAGCGATAGAGACCGGGATCCGGTTTCGGATAGGTGAAAGCCCCCGCTCCGCCTTCGTTCTCGATGAATTCCTCTTCGGTAAAATCCTCTTCGATGAACCCTTCCTCTTCGGAGGGATGGCCCGCGACCGGACCGGCGAGGGAAAACCAGCCGAGTAGAATAAGAGTGATGCCTGTCTGTGTCTTCATCCTCGGTTCCGCACAAAGATAAGTCAAATTTCTGTAATTCCAAACAAAACAATAACCCTAAATGTCTGGTGCGGCGTTGCCGGCGACATTCGGGGATCGAATCGAGGTCCGGGAGAGGCTCCCTTCACCTTTGTCGGCGGGTTTCGAGACCATG
The DNA here is from genome assembly GCA_964562825.1 of uncultured Akkermansia sp. Classification (GTDB taxonomy): domain Bacteria; phylum Verrucomicrobiota; class Verrucomicrobiia; order Verrucomicrobiales; family DEV007; genus Arctic95D-9. The sequence continues at coordinate 1,039 of CAZLUZ010000003.1, read as the reverse complement.
CCGGTTCGATCTGTCCGGTGTCGCACGTCCATTTCGGGCCAGTGAGTAACAACGGGGATGAGACGAGCCGATCGGAGGGAAATTCGATTTTCCTCGGCGGAAAATGGCGACTTCCCGCTGCGGTGCCCGTCATCCCGGCCTCTTTGAGGTGAAGTTGCGGGGGAAGGGAGTCAATCAAGGAGAACCGCGCTCAAGTGGTAAAGCGCTCGATTGATGCGATGTTTCCGGCATGGCCCAGGTAGAGTACATTCCCCGTTATTCGATCCAGGATTACCGACGATGGGATGGTGATTGGGAGCTTTGGAACGGAATACCGGTGGCCATGTCTCCCTCTCCCAGCTTTCGACACCAGAGATTGAGTTTGCGAATCGCAACGGAATTGGAGCGCCAACTCTCCCGCGAGCCTTGTCAGAACGGATGCGTCACGGTTCAGGTGACGGACTGGCAGTTAGACCAGTGCACGGTCGTGCGCCCCGATGTGATGGTTCTCTGTGAAGAACCAAAAGGAGATTTTATCGAATCCGCGCCCGCTCTGGTGGTGGAAGTCCTCTCACCCTCGACCCGCAACAAGGACACAACCTACAAGAGAGATCTCTATGCATCTCAGGGAATCAAATTTTACCTCGTTGTGGATCCGGATGATGGGAGCGCTCGGATTCTCGAGCTCGATCAAGGCACCTATCGGGAAATTCCGGCTGAGCGTGAGCTGATCCTGGAAGATGATTGAGCTATCTTCCTGAATCTGAGTGATCTGTACTGACTCCCGCGAAGAATTTCCGAAACGACGGGGCCAAACCATCCTGCCCGATTTGCCTCGATCAACAATCACGGTTTCGGTGAGCCGACGGTGAAAGCGGGCACCCCGAGGCCCCCGCGTTGACCCGCCGCCGGGGCACCTGCGCTGCGGGCTGCCTTTCAGGCCATCTCCCGGGCGCGTTCAATCGACCCGGTTGCGGCGGTCGCCGTCGAGAAACGCCCGGATGTTGCGCACCACCTCGTCGACGAGTCTATGCCGGGATTCGACCGCGATCCACGCGGT
>CAZLUZ010000002.1:63770-69088 GCA_964562825.1 uncultured Akkermansia sp. | reverse complement strand
ATTCACACCGTGAGCGGCCACTTTCAGCGCATCGATATCGAGACCGGAATCGGTCTCGTCGAGCACCGCATACTTCGGCTTCAGCATCATCATCTGGAGAATTTCATTTCGCTTCTTCTCTCCCCCGGAGAAACCTTCGTTCACCGAGCGGCCGGTGAACTTGCGGTCCATACCCAACGACTCCATCTTCCCGTACATTTCCTTGTAAAAAGCCACCGCGTCGATTTCCTCCCCTTCCGGCAAGCGGGCCTGAAGCGCGGCGCGCAGGAAATTCGCGTTGCTCACCCCGGGGATCTCGAGTGGATACTGGAAGGCGAGGAAGAATCCGGCGCGGGATCGCTCGTCGATCTCCATGGCGAAGAGGTCCTCACCGTCCATGAGGATTTCGCCAGCGGTCACCTCGTAATCCTCGTGCCCCGCCAATACCTTGGCGAGGGTCGATTTGCCCGAGCCATTTGGGCCCATGATGGCATGGACCTCGCCCTTCGGAACGGAGAGGGTGAGGCCTTTCAGAATTTCGTGACCCTCCACGGCAACGTGAAGATCATTGATGGTCAGGGCTTGGTTCATGATTCTTTGAAAAAAACAGTCAGGATTTCTGGGCCGCTTCTCGGCACTGCGGACAGATTCCCTTCATCGTGACATCAATCTCCCGGAGTTCGGCCCCCGGAGGCAATTCCCACGGAGCATCCGACTCCGGGTCGATGCTGATATCGAACACCTGCTGGCAGCGAGAACAGTAAAAGTGCGCGTGGGGACTCAGGTTGGGACAATAACGCGATGCGTCGCGGTCCATGTTCACCTGCTTCACCGCTCCAGCATGGGTGAGGGTCTCCAGGCAATTGTAGACCGTCGCCAACGAAATGGACGGCATTTTTTCCTTGGCCCGCTCGTAAACTTCAGACGCGGTGGGATGATCCCGCCGATCGTCGACGAGTACCTCGTAGACCACCTTGCGCTGCTTGGTCATACGGAGACCTCCCAACGCTTCGCCTGACAGATGATGTTCGGTTGATTCCGCCATGTGTCGCTGACACTTTGTGATACGGCACGAATAGGCGGAAAGGTTTTTTAGATCAAGAATTATTCTAAAAAAGAGAGCAAAAACTTCCAGAGCCCCGGACTTCGGCCTTGATCCGGTAGGGGCGTCCCCCGCCGTCCGCTCTCAATTCCCCTTGAGGTAGGCCGCGATATCGGCCACATCCTGGGCGGTCAACCCGAGCTGTCCCGCGCTCATCATGAGGGAGTTTTCCAGGTTCCACTGACGCGCGATTCGCTTTTTCGGAATCGTCTGGGTCACCCCGCCCATGCTGGTCACGACGAGGGGATCGGCATTGCTCAGGACAAGTCCGTGCACGGTCTTCCCGCCCTTGGTGCGAATGCCTTTTCCGCTGAAACCGTGGGCGATATCGTCTCCGGGCTCGACTATCGATCTCACGATGACCTCCATCGGCTGCCCCTTGCCCGAGCCGTCGAGAGGAGGGCCAAAAAGGATCCCTCGTCCCCCGATCTGGTGACACATCACACAGCGCTGGAAGGCGATTTCACCCCTCGCCGAATCGCCCGGAAGCCGCGCGATCTCCTCAACGGGGGGAAGCTGGGAAATCGTGATTGACGGGTCGGGAGTCACGATCTCCTGGATTTCGATCTGGTCGGGATCGTAGATGCCCCGGTCTTTCAACGTTTGCCTGAGTCCAAACTCCCCCCAGGTGTTCGAGGAGCGATGGATGAGCCACCAGGTGGCATCCGCCTTCAGCGGGGTCTCAATCTGCGCCAGCTCCATCATGCGCTCGGCTGCGGACCGCGTCTCGATGAAGGCGATGGCATCGAGGGCCCGCTTGCGCTGATCCGGCGCCACCGATTCCGATCGCGCTCGCACCGCCAGATCATCGACGGCCGCGGCGGGATGCAATCTCCACACGATATTCGCGAAAGCGTCGCTCCACTGCCGGGAATCGTCGGTCCCGATGGCCTTTTTCACGGCGAAATAGACTTCCGTCTCCTTTCCCGTCGCCCCCGTGCCGAGGGCCTCGAGGTAGCTCCGGTCCTCGCCGTCATAGCCACGGGCCACATCGACGAGGATGTCGCGGGAGACGTCGAACGCCTGGTCCCTCATCGCCAACGCAACCTCGCGACGGACGGCGGGATCGGGGTCGTTTGCCAGGCGCACCGCACTGCCCAGCACGTCGAGACCGGCACGACGCTTGGCCCGAAAGGCGGCGATCCGGAAGCGCGGATCGGTGTGTGATTCGGGATAGCCGGCGAGACGAGGACCACTGATCCCCAACTGATAGAGAAGGAACACGGCACGGCCCCTGAGGTAGGGGTTCGGGTGCTCCAACAGGGACGACACCGCTGCCAACGAATCCCGGCGTCCCGACTTCAATGCCTCGAAACCGAGGAAACGGACATTCACCGCGGGAGAGGCGAGAGCCGCGATCTGTCCCTCCACGGAGGAGAGATCGATACTCGGAGGATCGGAGCGAAATCCCTTCGGCGCCACCCGGTAAATCGTTCCGGAGCAGCTCTCGTCAAGATCCTGGTGCCCACCGACCCGCGGATCATACCAGTCCGAGATGTAGAGGGCTCCGTCGGGTCCCACCGCGATATCCGAGGGGCGAAAAAGCGTCTTCTCCTCCGGGCTCACGCTCCCTCCCCCACCCACGAAATCCGAGCCCGCGAATCGAGCGTTGGGATTCACCCCTTTTTCGACCCGTGCCGCCGGGTTGCTCGTCAGAAAATCGCTGCGCTCCAGGCGAAAACCCGCCCCATCCAGTCGAGGCTGATAGGAAAAAACCACGTTGCGTCCGGGTTCGCAGGCGAAAAAGGTGCCGATCCATTCCTCCCCGAGAGCGCCGTTTTCATAGAACACGTTCCCCGTGGGCGATCCGCCCCCGTAAATGTCGCCGGCGGGAGTGCTGCCGGGGTCATCTTGTCTCCACTCGGCCGCCGCGATCGTCTGTCCCGGTCGCATGTCCGCTCTCCAATGGCGCTGGCCATCGTTCGAGGCGAATCCGAAATTTGCGTATTCCATCATCCAACTGACTCGGCAGGCCGGAGGATCGTCGTTATCGCTGTGAAAGACGTCGCCCAACGATGTGACGGATTGCTCATAAGAATTGCGGAAATTGTGGCCGATAATCTCCGCTTCCGTCCCGTCGGGATTCATGCGGACCGCGAAACCACCGACGTAGACGTGACCGTCGTCGCTCGGTTTTCCGGCATGCTCCGAGGGATCGTGGGGATTGGTAAAAGGACCGATCGGTTTGGGACGGTAAGGACCGAAGCTGCGAAAGGTCCTGCCGCTCCGATCGGTGAACATCCCGCCGCAGTTCCCGGAGTTGAAATACCATTTCCCGTCGGGCCCCGCGGTCACGGAATGAAGCGAGTGATCATGATTGATGCCATTGAAGCCGGTGAGAAGCACCTCGCGACGATCGCTGGCGGGATCAAACTTCAAATCCCCGTCCACATCGGTGTAAACCAGGAGGTTGGGGGGCTGGGACACGACGACACGGTTTCCGAACACCGCTACCCCCATGGGAGCGATCAATTCGGGGTCCTGAACAAAAGTGTGGCTCCGATCCGCCTTTCCATCGCGGTCCGAATCCTGCAGCACGACGATGCGATCCCCCTTGGGACGCCGGCCGTGATGCTTCCGGTATCTCACCCCCTCCGCCACCCAGATCCTGCCTTTGGCATCGATGTCGATGTTGGTCGGGTTGTAGAAGAGCGGCGATTTTGCCCAAACGGTCAATTCCAGCCCCTCCGGCAGCTCGAACTGATCCAACGCGACGGTCTCACCCGACTCCGGCGCAAACCGATCTTTTTCTTCGCCGTTTCCCCACGCCGGGAAAAACGCACATCCAGCCAGAACCAGGAGCCTCATCATAGGGGTGAGAGCATACTTCGACACCACGTTCTGGCACCAGGGAGAAATCTGGCCGTTTCACGGACGTTCCCAAAAATCGGGAGGGAGATTTGCCGCTTGCTATTCCAGGGTTCGGCTCTCTTTTCTGCACATGACAGCCGATCCACCTCTCCTGCTCCTGTTCGATTTCGACGGGACGATCGCCAACACGATCGACACGGGAGTCGGCATCTTTAACGAAATCGCCCCCGAATATGGGATGACTCCGATCTCCCGGGAGGAGGCTCAGGAGTTGAGGCGCCTGAACATACGGGCGGCGCTCTCGCACCTGGGCATCAGCAAGGTCAAAGCCATCAAGATCGCCACCCGGATCCGACGGGAGATCCATGAGAGAATGGACGAAGTGGACGTCATCGCCGGCATGCCGGAGGCTTTGGAGGCTTTGTTCGCCCAGGGCTATCGACTGGCCATCCTCAGCTCCAACAGCACGGAGAACATTGGCGAGTTCATCGCCCGCTACGGACTCGCACACTGCTTCGAGTTCATCGAGGGTAGCGTGAGTCTCTTCGGCAAATCCAAGCGCATCAAGCAGGTGCTGAAGAAGGGACGCATCGATAGGAGGGACGTGATCTACGTGGGAGACGAATCCCGCGATATGGAGGCGGCGAGGAAATCGCGAGTCGCGACAGTCGCCGTCTGTTGGGGTGCCAATCGGCGAGAGGCTCTCGTCGCCGAAGGTCCGACCTACTGCATCGATCATCCTTCGGCATTGGCGGGTTGCATCGCCGCATTCGACGGCGAGCGTCGCCGGTGACCTCGGCAGCAGTGAAGCCTCAGTCCCACACGAAGTAGCGGAGTCGGATCCGCTCGGCACGGCGCGCTGCCTCCAGGGCTCGGGGACCGTCTCGGAGAGCCAGGGTTTCGCCCAATTTCACTGCTCCAGCCCAGTCTCGCTGTTTCTCCAGCATTTCCATCGCGGCGAATCCCGCCCGGTAGAGCCAGTCGTTTTCCCGCAGGGGCGATCTCGCCCCACTGGGGTAAGGCTGGGAAGCCTCCTCCACCACTCCCTGATAAACGGCGAGTGCGGCAGCCTCGTCCCCCAGAAGCTCCAGGCATTTGCCCTGCCGAACCGATGCCTGAAACTTCCAGGCACGGCTCGCCAGGGGGTCCCGGGTTACTCTGGCGAATTGACCCGCCGCTTCCCTCATCACACCCGGTTCCACCCCGAGAGCAATGGACTTCACGAAGAGGGCATAGGCTTTATCGCAGAGGACCGCGAAGCGCAGATCGTCGGGGATCGGTTCATTTCCCTCCAAAATCGTGTCGAAAATCCGCATGGCTTCCTCGAAACGATCACGCTCCAGGAGGACGAGGGCCTTTCGGTGCCTGGCGTGGGGGGGGGGGGGCCCCCCCCGCCCGCTGAGCCGCGCCCCCCCACTGCCGGCGG
>CAZLUZ010000002.1:0-63760 GCA_964562825.1 uncultured Akkermansia sp. | reverse complement strand
GGCTACCTCGAAACCAACCCGCCCCCGGAGCCCGCGGGCCTTGCGGTGCGTGGGGGGGGGGGCGAGCGCCCCCCCACTCTCGATGACGCTCTCCCAGCTCTCGATCGCGGGGTCGAAGGTCAGGTCTCCCTCCTGGTGGTGCTTCGCCTCCGCCTCGGCGGCGAAAAAGAGGGCGATCTCGGCAAACCGGCTCCCTGGGAAATCCCGGGGGATCCGGCGAAAAATTTCAGCGGCCCGACCATATTCCCGCCGCTGGTAGTGATCCGTGGCCAACAACAAGGTCACCTCGGGCCGGAGATCCGATTGCGGCCACCGATCCAGGAATCTCTCCACTCTCTCCCGCACCTCGACCGAACCGGGGTGGAGCAGCGCAACCCATATCCTCACGTAATCGATCCGCTGCTTCCTCGCCGGGGAGAGAGCCTCGCGGTCGAGGTCATCGAGGATGCTCCGGGCCGACTGGGGCTGCGGCGGCACCTGGTTCACGTGCAATTCGGCCATCGACAGCTTGGCGTCGATCACTTCGCCATGGTCGGGATAATTCCTTACCAGAGCGGAGAAAAGTCGGAAAGCTCTCTCGCTGGACTTCGACGCATAGAATCGGCCCCCGGTGAAGAGGAGATCGGCATGGATCGAAGACGACACCGGACCGAACTTTCCCAGTTCTTTCTCCAGGGCATCGAAGGTCCCGTGGTCTCCGCTGTAGAGGGCCGATATGGCCGCGTTGAATTGGGCCCGGTCGCGATCCCGTCCCCTCAGCCGGGCTGAGATGGCGAGAAAAAGCTCCTTCGCGGCACCATAATCTCCGGTCTCGAACAGCTTCAGGGCCGATTCAAACTCCAACACTCGCTCGAGGTCCGCGGCATCTTCCGCCCCGACTCCGGAGAGGTATTCCTCCATCCGATCGGGTCGCAGCGTGCCCAGAACGAGCCGTGCCTCCCTCGCCAGCGGCGGCTCCGCGGGTCGATCGATGAAGGACAACAATTCACGAACCAGCCGGTCCTCGGAGGAATCCCCCGCGAGAAAAAGACGATAGAACTTCGCCGCCGAGCGGCGAGCCGGCACCGTTTCGTCGTCGCTCCAGCGTCCGAGTCGCTCCCTGATCCCCTCCAAATCCTCCTCACCGGCTACTTCGACGAGATGAGCGAATGCCGCGTAGAGCAAAGACGGCTCGGCTGTCGTCTCGATCAGATCGATCAAGATCCGAATCGCCCCGGGCTCGTTGCCCGCCCGGGCCAGACCTTTCGCCATGAGCAATCGGGCCCTGGCCTTGAGGAGACTGGGAGCTTCACCTTCGACAACACGCCCGCAAAAGGAGACGCTCTCGCTCCAGCGTCCGGTCTGGTGGGCAAGTTCCGCGAAAAAAAACCATTCGGTAGACTCTGTCGCTTCGGCAAACTTGGGCGCGAGAATGCGGTAGGCCTTCTCCCCAGCCCCCCCACGAGATAGTGCGTGCGCCCGGTAGAAGACCATGCGCCGGGCCTCCGCTCCGGTTGACCCATGCTCCAACTGCGCGAAAAGCTCTTCGCTCTCCTCGAAGAGCCCGGCTCGCAGTAGCGCGAGCGCCGCCCAAAATCGGATATCCCTGCCGAGGTGAACCTCCCCGTCCGACCGATACCAGTTCACCGCCGCCTCATAGTTTCCATCCCGATACCACGACTCGAGCAACCGGGAGGCGATGGCGCTTCGCTCCAGCGCATTCGCACCTCGTTCCGACCAACTCTCCAGAAACAACTCCGCGGCCTCCCCAAAGGACCCGGCGGCAAAAGCCTCGCCCGCTTTGCGGAAGGCAACGCTATCGACAAGGCCCCCCGCGCCAGGGACGGGAGTCGAGCAGCTCAGCCCCAGCACGAGGATGAGAAAAAGCCATCGGGCGATGCCTTTCCTCACCGGGTCCCCGGGCGTCGCCGCCGTGCTGTCCATGTCATTGCCCGGCGCGGGACACGCTCCTCACGAAATCGAGAATGACCTCATCCTCGGCGTCCTCGCTCTCCGCGCTCCAAACCACCCTCAAGAAGTCGGCCGGAGCGATGTCGTGGGTCTTGAGAAACTTTCGGTCTCCCCCGCAGGAAAACATGATGTCCGGGTGGAGTTCCCCGCGCAGTTTGCCCTTGGCTTTCGCAATAATCCGGGGCAACCAGACAAACCCACCCAATTCCTCCGTTTTGCCGGGCAGGTCCTCGGGCTGCAGCTCGTTTGAACTGGTTTTTCCCTCCATCCTGACGAGAAAATAGTCCCGCCTCGCCGCCGCGATCAGCAGTGCCGTCTCCGGGCTGGGTTCACCTTCGTCCCCGTAATCCTCGATGAAATCGAAAAATTCCCGTTCCTTGTAGCCGATCGAGCGGAGAAAGATGAGATCATCTTCCGTGTAATAGGTGTTGTAGTCGGCGTTACCCGACTGGTATCGCTCGAGGCAGCTCCGGAAAAGATCCCCAAAGCGCTTCGCCCAGTCAAAATGATGCAATTGGTCCACTCAGGAAGAGGAAACTGGTTCCCTGCTCAAATCAAGCATCTTCCGTATGGGAGCCTCCGCTTTTTGCCGGAGTTCCTCGCCGAGAATCACTTCGGGGGACAGATCGCGCAGGCAGAGATACAGCTTCTCCAGGGTGTTCATCTTCATGAACCGGCACTCCGCACAGGCGCAGTGGTCGGTCGGGCCGGCGATCAGGTTTTTCTCGGGGCATTCCTTCCTCAGGCGATGCAGCATGCCCGCCTCGGTCACCACGATGATGTTCTCCGAGGGACATTCCCGGCAAAAAGAGACCATTTTCTCCGTCGAACAGACCTCGTCCGCCAACATGCGGACCGCCGTGGTGCATTCCGGGTGGGCCACCACGGCCGCATCGGGATACTGCTCCTTGATCGCCGCGATGCTGTCCCGGGTGAATTCGACGTGGATGTAACAGTTCCCCTCCCAGAAATCCATCTCGCGACCCGTCTGGCGCATGACCCACTCGCCTAGATTCTGGTCCGGCACGAAAAGAATGGGCCGGTCGGTCGGAGCCGACGCCACGATCCGAACCGCGTTCCCGCTCGTGCAGATGACATCGGACAGAGCTTTGACCGCCGCGGACGAATTGATGTAACTGATCACGTAGTAGCGGCGATCCCGGTTCTCCTCGAGGAACGCCTCCAGTTCCCCCGCGGGACAGGATTCCTCCAGGGAGCAGCCCGCATCCCTGTCGGGCAATACCACCGTTTTTCCCGGATTGATGATCTTCGCCGTCTCGGCCATGAAATGGACTCCGCAAAAGGCGATCACCTCGGCGCTGGTCTCCTGGGCCCGGAAAGACAAGCCCAGCGAATCGCCCACGTAGTCTGCGATGTCCTGAATCTCCGGTATCTGGTAGTTGTGCGCCAGAATGACCGCATTCCTCTTTTCGCGCAGAGCGAGAATTTCCTCGCGGAGGTCGACTGTCGACACGGATTGAGTCATCGCTCAATAAAACCCCTCCGCCGCCATTAATCAATAATCGATGGATCGTAGCCCTTTACCTCGGGCAGGATCACTTTCGGGGCTTCATCGATCACCATCTCGCCGGTGAGGCTGCCCCCGCCCTGGAGGTCGACCGCGTGAGCCCGGACATCGCCGTCGACCAGGCCGCCGTGATGAATCTGGACCGTTCCGGCGCAGGCGACATTCCCTCGGACCACTCCTTCGATCAGCGCGGACTCGGCAAAGACGCCTTCGGGACACTCCACCTCCACCCCCCGTTCCACCACGAGTCGTTCGCAGTGGAGGCTTCCCCGTAGCCTGGCCGGGCCGCGGAAATGGGCGTCGCCGGAGCAGTCCACTCTCGTCGAGAGCGTCCCCACGACGAGGAGATTGCGGCAGGCCAACTCGCTTCCGATCACCGAGCCGCGGCGATGGATCACCACGTTCCCGCGGGTGCGAATGACCCGATCGGTGGGCTGACGAATCTGGTAGTTGGCCAAACTGATGTACGTGTTGCAGCGGTTACACTGGGTCGATTCGGCGTGACGCGACTCGAGTTGCCGATGATTGCAGCGAAAGCAGCGCACCCTGATGGGGCCTTTGGACACCTCCCGAACCGGACCCGTGATCTTGAGGGGGGGAAGCTTGGGAAGCACCGGCTTCCTTCGCGGCGGCGCCGAATTCGGCTGATTCGTTTTCCCCGGCTCGGTGCCGCCCTCGACCAGTTCGGAAATCATCGCCGCCATGGAACCGTGGCCCAGCGCCGAGGAGGAAGACGCCTCGTCTCCCAGATAACGTCGGTCTCCGCTATCCGAGCCCTCCTCTTCTCCTTCGCCCGTGCCATTCTCATCCCTCGCCAGTCCGAAAACCACCGCGACCGAAGCGGGGTGTCCCCGGGTCGTATCCGGTTTCTCATGTTCGCCCGCGGATGACGTGGGGGGGGCGGCCGGTTCCGGGGATCCGGTTGCCGATTCGAGGTGAGAAGGAGACGACTCCGCTGCGGAGGGCTCCGGCGAACGCTTCTCCGGCGCGGCCACGGAACTGCCGGCGGCCTCGTTTCTTCCGGATTTCACCCACATGTCCGGACCGGTCCCGGTGTCCGGGAGACGGTCCGAGGACACCTCCGATTCCTCCCTGACCGGGCGGAGCGAATCGGATATCTCCCGCACTCTCGAGATGCCCGACAACTGGGGGCCCGATGTCAGGGATGCGATGCCCTTGGCGATGCGGAGATGGGCCCCACATTTGCGGCAGTAGGTGGACATCGCCATGGACGGTTCCACCTGTGTTCCCTGGCAGGCGGGACACGAAATCTCTATGGACTTTTTTCTGGACCGACCAAACACCATCACATCACACGCCAAAGGGAAAAAACTTGCAACGTCGGAATCTCCGCGAAGACCGCCCCCATCCCCCAAAACAGAAGACGCGCCGTTAACTTACGGCGCGTCCCATAGAATGCCAGCTATGTTGCAGGGATTCCCGCAGAATCCGCCTCACTTGTTGGCGGGAACCGGTTGGCCGAGTGCCGGCTGACCGGGTGCGGGTCCGCCCACGGCAGGTCCGGGATTCCCCGACACTCCGCCGGGCTTGGCCGCCGTCTTCTTCGGACCGCCCACCGCGGAGGATCCCATGAACACAGCACCCTCCTCGATAGCGAGCTTCCCTGCCGCCACATCTCCCTCGAGATGGGCATTCTGCTTCAACTCGCAGCGATCGGTCACCTTGATGTTTCCGATGATCTTTCCGAACACCGTCACCGAACGAGTGTTGATGTCTCCCTGGATGTGGGCGTTTTCCCCCACCGTCAGATCCCCTTCGGAATTGACCTCGCCTTCAATCCGTCCGTCGATGATCAGATCGTTGGAAAACTTCAACGTCCCTTTGATCTCAACGTCACTGGACAGAATGTTCTTGTTCGCACTCATGTTCATTTGGGTTGGCTTTGATTGTTGTGGCACAGCCCCAGCCGGCATCGAGGTGGGGGTGGGTGAATCCTGAGAAGGTTGCGCCCCCTCCCCGGTATTGGTCTCTTGATTGATAATTTGCTTAAGCACGGCTCAATTCCTTTGTTAATTTTTCCTGATGATCAAGCGCAAATACCAAGATATTCGCACCGCTGACTCTCATTCCACCGGGAATATAAGTTCTTCGGCAGGATATGTCCAGATTTCGCTCAAGGTCGGGTGATAGTGTGGAATTTTTAAAAATTCAGTTGCAGTAGCTTTATAATTTATCGCCACTACGATTTCATGAATTAATTCCACAGCTTCGGGGCCGACGACGGCCCCGCCCACCAATTCGCCCGTTCGCGAGTCGGCCAGCAATTTCACGAATCCGTGCAGTTCATGCTCGATCATGGACTTACCGTGGTCATCGAAAGGAGAGGACGCCGAAACAATCGGAATCCCCTGATCTTTCGCTTCCAGTTCGGTCAATCCGACCGTCGCGACCTGCGGATCGGTGAAAACGCCAAAAAGCTTCAGCCGGTAATCGATGGCTTCGAGTGGCTCACCCCTTCCGCGGAGGAGCCTCGCCGCGTTGCGCGCCGCGATCTCGCCCTGTTCGATGGCGATGTGAACGACCTCGTGTGGACCGCAGACATCGCCCGCCACGAAAATGTTCGGTTGAGCGGTCTGTTGAAAGGGATTGCAGAGCATATGTCCCGAGGACGCCGTCTCAATACCGGCATTGCTCGGTTCGACGGGCTCGGAGTTCGGGCGCCGCCCCAGTGCCTGGAGAATCTGGTCGGCCTCCACAGATTTTTCGGTGTCCCCGTGGAGAAACGTCACGATCTTTTTGCCCGATTCCCCGATGGCAACGGACCTCAGGGTCGTCCCGGTGATGACGGTGAGGTTGGGACGCGATTCCATCGCCGCCTGCAGCGCATCGGCAACGTCGTGGTCCGAACCGGTGAGGATGTGGGGGCTTCGCTGAATCACGGTCACCTCCACCCCGGCTCCCTCGAGATAGCAGGCCATTTCCAGGGCGATGGCTCCGCCGCCGAGCACAATGACCGAGCGGGGGAGGTGCTCTTGTTCCAGGATGTCGTCACTGATCCAGTATCCCGCCTCCTCGAGCCCGGGCACGGGAATCTTCCGGATCACCGAGCCCGTGGCGACGCAGGCCGAGCCGAATCCCACGACCTCGGCATGGCCGTCGGCGAAATCGATCTCCACCGATTGCGTGTCGATGAATCGGGCGCGACCCCGCAACAGGTCGAAACGCCCGTCTTCCAACTGCGCCTGACGGTAGCTGGCAAAATCGCCGATCAGGGCGCGTTTTCTTTCCACCACCCGTTTGGGGTCCAGCGAAACCTCGCCGGTATGCACCCCGAATTCCTTGCCCCCGCGGGCGGCACGGGCCCGATTGGCCGATGCAATCAGCGCTTTCGAGGGCATGCACCCCCGCAGGATACAGAGACCTCCCAACTCGTCTGCGCCGTCGACCACCGCCGTCCTCAGCCCCTCCGACACGGCCGTCCGGGCCGCCGCATATCCCGCGCTACCCCCGCCCAATACCAGAAAATCATAGGTTCGTTCAGCCATGGCGTCTGTTGCCATCCATAACGAAAAAAGTCGAACGGTATTGAAAACTTTCGCCAAGTTTTCCCGTCGATCCCGCCCCGGGGACCGTGCGCGAATCCGCCGGAACTTTCGGGATGCGATCCGGCCGGGGTGATTTATGGAGCTCGCTCATGCACCGTTTCATCTTGCTTCTTCTCTGCGCCATCGCCCTCCCTGCACGGGGGGAGGACTCGGTTCCGCCCAATTTTGTCATCATTTTCTGCGACGATCTCGGCTACGGCGACCTCTCCAGTTTCGGCAATCCAAATATCCGCACCCCTCATCTCGACCGCATGGCCACCGAAGGCCAGAAGTGGACCCATTTTTACGCCGCCGCGCCGGTCTGCACCCCCAGCCGCGCCGGGCTGCTCACCGGCAGGTATCCCATCCGCAACGGAATGACCTCGGCTCAGCGGGTGGTTCTCTTCCCCGATTCCGCCGGGGGACTGCCTCCCTCTGAGGTCACCATCGCCGAAATGCTCAAGGAGAAAAACTACCGGACCGCGGCGGTGGGCAAGTGGCATCTCGGCCATCTGCCGGAGTTTCTCCCCATCAATCAGGGCTTCGACTCCTACTGGGGTATCCCCTACTCCAACGACATGGACCGCGTCCACAATGCCCCGCACTACCGAAAAATGGCGTCTGACCCTCACTGGTATCCCGACACCACCGACTACCAATGCCCCATCATGGACGGGGCCGAAGTCATCGAACGCCCCGCCGATCAGAACACCATCACCCGGCGCTACACGGAACAATCCGTGGCCTTCATCGACGACAACCGGGAACATCCTTTCTTCCTCTACCTGGCCCACTCCATGCCCCATATTCCGCTGTTTTGCGACGAGCCCTTCCGCGGGCGGTCCCTGGGCAGCCTCTACGGAGACGTCATCGAAGAGATCGACTGGAGCGTGGGACAGGTGCTCGACGCCATCGAGAGGAATGGGCTGTCCCGACGCACTGTGGTCGTTTTCTCCTCCGACAACGGTCCCTGGCTGTCTTTCCGCACTCACGGCGGTTCGGCCGGCCCCCTCCGGGCCGGGAAGGGCACCACCTTCGAGGGGGGGCAGCGGGTTCCCACCGTCTTCTGGGGTCCCGGAACCATCGAGCCCGGACTCGTCACCGAGATGGGTTCGACCCTCGATCTCATGGCGACCTTCGCCTCGCTGGCGGGCTGTTCCATCCCCGCCGACCGCAAGTTGGACAGCTATGATCTCTCCCCCCTGCTTCGGGGCGAGGGGCCGGGACCGCGCACGGAGTTTTTCTACTGGACCCGGGCGGAACTCCACGCGGTGCGGTCCGGAAAATGGAAGCTGCACCTCAAGCAGAGGGAACCGGTCAACTACGGAAAGGCGGTCGAGCTGCAACAACCGGAACTCTACGACCTGACCGCCGACATCTCCGAGGCCTACGACGTGGCGGCGGAACACCCGGACGTAGTGGCCCGGCTTCAACAGATCGTGAAACAACACCTCGAAGATACCGCCGACTCCGCCGAGGACCAGCTGGTCAGCCGCATCCCGACCGGGGAATAATCGGGTTTGCCCGGCGCAGCAAGCGGGCGGTGCCGGGCCCTGCCCCCATGTTTCAATCTTTTAGGTAGAGCGCCTGCTCCGTCTCGCAATCGACGGGAAAGGAGACGTGCTCGTGAAATACCATCCACTTCCCCCCCACCCTGCGGAAGCAGACGGTCGTCCGGAGCCAGGAACGCGACATTTCGCTGTCGGACTCCACACCGGTCAGCCGGGTAAATCCGTTCATCACTGCCATCTCGTCACAGACTCGGATCTGCACGTCTTTTCTCTCGGTGCCGACCGACGCCCCGAAGTAGGGCAGGCAGGCCTCCCAGAGTTGGCGGTAGTTGTCCCGCCCCACCAGTTGGGTGCTCACGTCGAACAGGGTGATCTCCTCGTCGTAATCGGCGAGCAGACTTTCCGCATCCTTGCGCGAGAGCGCGTCATCCCATCTTTCGACCGATTCTTCGATCTCCCTTCTCAACTTTTCTTCTTCCATGGCCGTTCGATAGGGTCTCCTGAAAGATCTGACATATCCCGGAACAGTTGGAAAACTCTTTTTTGTCCCGGAACCCCGCGCCACTTCGTCATCACGGTCGCTCGATCGCATTCCCCTGTTTCAAGAGCTCGATCGCCCTTTCCCGAATCTTGCGATCGTTGGGTTGGCGCCCCTCCATCTCCTCGTATTCGGCGGCGAACCGCTTGATGCCCTCGTAATACCCGCTCAAGGTATGATAGAACGGCTGTTTCCTGCCACGATCATCGATCAGCCAGAATCCGCGCTGCTCCCCATCCTGCTGTTCATTACAGTAGAGCTGCCAGTAAAGCACGAAGGGGCACCCCCATTCGAGGGCGGCCAGACAGACCTCCCGGGAGATCTCGTCCTGCTTTTCGGGAGTTCCCGCCGCGGCCAATGGCGTGCCGTACTCTCCGACGAAAACCCGTTTGCCCTCGAATCCCTCTTTGGGGGGAAGCTTCGCCGCGATGTAGTCCAGCGCCTCGTGCAGGGGCTCCCTGACTCCGCCACGATTGGAACTCGTCGTGTCGTAACTGGAGTAGGAGACATAGTCGACCTGAGTGTGGGGCAGAACATCGTTGACCAGACTGGCGCCACCCCTCATCGCCTTGCGCACCAGGTTGACCTCGGTGTAGTGGTAGACCTCTACCCCGGAAGATTTCGCTTCCCGCTTCGCGTCGTCGACCGCCTGCTGCCGGGTGTTCAACCAATCGATCATGCCCTGGATCGCCTCGGGTGACGGATCTCGTTTGCGATCAAAATTCGGGTGCAGATGCCAGTCCCCCTCCCAATGACCCAGCAGGAAGGTCTTGCCGGTGTCGGAGTAAGCGGCGAGCAGATGCTCGGTCAGTTCACGCATCTCGCGGTAGGTGGTTTCGCGCTCTTTTTCCGATAGTCCGTTCCGAAATGGAACCTTCGACCCGGACACCGGATACACCCAGATCAGGTAATAGGCGAAGGGCATGTCGAAGACGGCACGTACCGATGGATCTCGCCGCACAAGGTCAGCCAAAGTGCGCATCTCCCCGGCAGCGGGGGAGTCAGCCCCTCTTTTCTTGAGTTGATGATTCAGGCTGAACTTGAGGAGATTGGAGCCCATCTCCTCAATCCTTTTCGCGGATTCGACCAGCATGGGTTCGGTGGTAAACCGGTAATCGCCCCCGATGGCCTGGGTGCCGAGCACATAGTTGTTTGTGTCGATACCGGTTCCACCAGGCCATCCGACCGACGGAATCGCGGCCGAGAGCCATGCGGCGAACACGATCATCCCAAGTCGCCCGGTCGCGTGAGCCATGTCATTCCGTCGTCGAATCACCCAGCCCCGTCAACCGGGAGCGGAAAAATCCGGACCTCTCTCCGAAGGAGCAGGGGTCGTCCCCCCGAGATGGATTGCGCGATCGCTCAGGCCTTCCGCAGGAGGATGGCCTCGGTGTCGAAGTCGCGATTGAGTACATCGCTCAGGATCACGCAAGGATCGCCCTCCTCGAGAAAACCTCTTTCCTTCAAAAAATCGGTCGCCATCCGGATGGTTGCCTCCGGCGTTTCGGCAAACTCCATCCGGAAAGAACTGACGGCGCGGTTCAGGTGGAGGGCTCGCACCACCTTCTCGTCCGGCGAAAAAGCGAAGATGTGGGCTCTCCGGGGACGCTGGTGCGCCGCGTAGTTGGCCAGAACCCCTCGCGCGGTAAAAATGATCAACGTGGAATCGGCCAGGGAGTTCGCCAACACCACCGCCGAATTGACGGTGTGCTGCTTTTCCGTGCGCAACTCGATCGCCTCGCAGAATCCCGCTCCCGGCTCGCGCTCGATGCGCCGGGTGATGCGGTCGAGCACCTCGACGCACTGCACCGGATACTTTCCCACACTCGTCTCGCCGCTCAACATGACGGCGTCAGCCTGCTCGAAGACGGCATTGGCCACATCGGTGATTTCAGCGCGGGTGGGAACCGGATTCTCGATCATCGACTCGAGCATGTGGGTCGCCACGATGACCTTGCGCCCGATCCGGGCACATTCTTTCAGGATGGTGCGCTGGACTACGGGCAATTCCTCGATGTGCACCTCGATGCCAAGATCGCCGCGGGCCACCATTACGGCGTCAGCCTCCTTGATGATTTCCTCCAGGTTCCGCACGGCCTCCTGATCCTCAATCTTCGCCACGATCTTGGCCGGGCAGTGCTCCTCGGCCAACTGGTCGCGCAGATAGCGGACGTGTTCGGCATCGCGGACGAAACTGATGGCGACAAAGTCGGCGTCCACCTCCGCGGCGAGCCGGAGATCGAGCAGGTCTTTCTTGGTCAGCGCGGGCAGATTGACCCGAATCCCGGGCAGGTTGATGTGCCGACGCGAACCCATCGAGCCGCCGGTGAGAGCCTCGCAGATAAGCCTGCCCTTTTCCCGCCGGACCACCCTGAAATGGATCTCCCCGTTGTCCACCAGCATCACGTCCCCCACCCCGACGTCCTGGCTCAAGCCGTTG
Organism: uncultured Akkermansia sp.; assembly: GCA_964562825.1. GTDB lineage: Bacteria > Verrucomicrobiota > Verrucomicrobiia > Verrucomicrobiales > DEV007 > Arctic95D-9. The sequence continues at coordinate 52,248 of CAZLUZ010000002.1, read as the reverse complement.
TAGTTCGTGGTCACCGAGACGGCCTCGGTTGGGGGCAGCTCCGCATTGCGAAACTCGATCGTCGCACCGACCCGGATTTCGAGCTTTTCCTCCACCTCGCCCGTGCGGATTGACGGGCCCTGCAGATCGACCAGGATGGCGACGCTCCGCTCGCAGTCCCCCGACGCTTCACGGATCCGGTCGACCACCGTCCGACACCAGTCGTGCGAGGCGTGGCTCATGTTGAGCCGGAAGATGTTGGCTCCCGCCTCGATCAGCCGCCGAATCATTTCCGGCGACTCGGTCGCGGGGCCGAGGGTGGACAGAATCTTGGTCTTTCGCAGAGTCCTCATGCCGGTGACGTGGGAGGGATCCATCGATTTGCCCTCGACCCTAGCACGATTGCGGCGAGCCCATAGCGGAGTTTTCGGAAATGTGGCCGCCAGGGCGGGCGGCTTGGCCCGGCTGGCCGGGAGAGAACGGACTCAGTCGATCTGCCACACTTCGACAATGCGATTCGGCGAGGGTTCCTCCACAGAAAAGCGGCTGGTCTGGCCGAAATACACCGCCTGAACTTTTTTCCGTTGATCGGGGCCGTCACCGGCGATGATCTGGGCGACCGCCGAGGCTCTCTCCGAGGAGAGCACCGCGTTCGACTCGGGATTTCCGTCAGTCGAGGCATATCCGACCACGAGGAACCTGGTATTCTCCGCGGCCCCGGTGAGCAGTGCGCCCAGCGTCTTGCGATCGGGAGCGGCCACGGTGGCGCTTCCCGAATCGAAATTCACCGTGGCGACACGTTTTCCTCCCCCCGCTCTCTCCAGCTCGCGGTAGCTTCTTTGCCGCGCTTTGGGGTCATCCGGAACCTTGCGCAAATCCGCGAAGAGCGGCAACATCCTCCCGTCGAGGTTCTTCGGATCTTCAACCAGGAAGGGAAAATCCAGCTCGGGAATCTCTGCCGCCGCGGCCAGAATGGCTCCGCTTTTCAGCACCGTGACCTCACCGGTCAACTCATCGATCCGGGAAGTCGCGGCGGCCAGGTCCGCTTCCAGCCTGCGGTTCTTCTCTTTCCACCGCCGGGATTCCGCCAGTTCTTGCGACGAGCTCTCCACCTCTTGACGAAGCCCCTTCACCATCTCCGCCAGGGATTTCTTCTCGTCGGTCAGCGCCTGGATGTTCGCTTCGGCCGATTTTTCCGCCGAAGCCATCTTTCTCGTATTCGACTCGAGTTCCGACTCCAGAGCTTTCACCCTGGCCTGCAATTTGGCCTTTTCCTTCTCCCGCATTGCCGCTTCTTCTCCGGCGCTCGTCGCTGCCGCGGCCATCGCCTTTTTCGCTTCAGCCAGTTCCGCCCGAAGCTTTTCCACCTCCTCGCCGAGCGCAGCTTTCTCGCGCCCGAGCAGATCGATCTTCGTTTGGGCCGCCTCCTGCGCGGCCCGCCTCTCTTTCTCGTCGATCGAGCTCTTCGATTTCAACTCCGATACCGTCTGGACCAGCCCCGCATTCTCTTCCTCCAGGCTTTTCCTCGCAGACTCCAGCTCAGAGAGCTGACCCTCCAGCGTTTCCATTCGGGCAAGCGCCCTCTCCCGTTCGGTCTGGCTTTTGGCCGCCTCGTCCCTGGCCGCATCGAGGTCCTTCTGCAGCCTGCCGGCCAACTCGGCGGCCTTGGCTTCCGCTTCCTGGCTCTGCTCCCGAAGTCTGGCGAGTTCCCCCTTCAACTCTTCGGCATTCTCCTCCAACCCGGTCAGACGGGCGGCCCGGTCTACCGCCTCGCGTTCGAGCCGGTCTACCTCCTGTGCGAGACGGTCCCGACCCGCCTCGCGGTCGCCGATCGCCGTTTTGTACTCTCCCTCCAGCCGCGATAGCCGGGAGGTCTGCTCGGCAAGGTCCGTCCTGGCTGCCTCCAGCTCCTCCCTGGTCTCGTCCAACTCCCCTTCGACTGCGCGTTTCTCCAGGGCCAGAGCCGCACGACGCGACGCTTCAGCGGCATCTTCTTCGGCTGCCCCGTCGATCACCTCCGGCGCCCCGGAGTTTGCTTGCCGCTCATCCACCGGGTCGCTCCCCCGACTCACCAACCACCCCGCCATCAGCAGGACCACGATCCCCAGGGTCACGCTGAACACGGTCGCGGCGATCTCGCTCTTTCGTTCGCTTTCTTCACTCATCGAATCGTCCCAGGAAAAAACAAAAGACCACCATCCGCGGAGAATGGCCCTGTCGGTCCGTCGAAAAAAACCCGGCCTCTTACCCGTTCACCAGGTAGTGGAAGGCGACCGCTCCCAGAAGGAGGAATATGACTGCGACGACGATTCCAAGAAAGATGGCCATAGCCCGGATTCTATCCGGTGCCCCCCGCTTTTCCAGCGGGAAATCGGAAATTCGACAGCGCCGATCGGCGTCAGACCGGCGCGGTCGATTCCTCCATTTCCGGTGAAGAAACCTCCCTGGTTCGCCGGGAAAGATCGCCCTCTTTTTTCGCCTTGCGAGCCGCCCTCTCGTGGAGCCAGAGGGGAATCCCACAGGCCATGACGAGACCGCAAACCGCCCAAGTGATGAAGAGCGACTCCCACACCCCATCGGTGAAGCCGTAACTGTGCAGCCCGATGCCGAGGTTGTTGACCCCCCACCAGGAGAAGGTCACGATCATACCGAGAAAAATCGAATTCACCGCGATGCCGATATCACGGATGTAGCCGCCCATCTTCGCGTGAAGGATCACCAGGGACCAGAGACAGATCATGAGGGCCCCGTTCTCCTTGGGGTCCCACCCCCAGAACCGGCCCCAGCTGTAGTTGGCCCACACTCCGCCGAGCACCGTTCCCACGATGGAGAAGAAGAGACAAAAACAGATCCCCCCGTAGGTCATCTTGGAGATCGAGCGGAAAAAGTCGCGACTGTCCTTGTTCTCATCGAAAATCCCGCTCTGGGGAAGCGGTCGCGAGCGAAACACGGAACCGAGCACGGTGGGCAGGGGCCGGAGAAAACGATGAATCAGGTAGTAGCCGCCGAGAAGCATGGCGAGCAAACCCGCAGCGTAGCCGATGTTGATGGTGGTGACGTGGGTGGCCAGCCAGAAATTGGTGTCCAACACCGCCTGCAGCGGGTCCATGGTGTCGGTCGCCTCCTTGACCTCATAGCGCATCGAAACAAAGATCCCCGCCGCCCCTCCCAGCGAGGCGAGAATGAGCCCGACTCCGCGACGGGTGGCCCATTCGATGAGAAGTGCCAGCATCACGACCACCGCCGTGATGAAGATAATGGTGTCGTAGAGATTGGTGATCGGGGGGCGTCCCCGGATGATGGACCGCTCCGTCACCCCGACGAGATTGTATACCAGAGCCAGCACAATGATGGCGGAAGCGATCCAGACCAGCACTTTCGACACCCGGGAACCGGGGGCCAACCAACTGGCTGCCAGGACGAGGAAGCCCAGGATGAAGTAGGCCAGGCTGCTGTGGAAGTAACCCGCGTTGTAATAGCGAACCTCGCGGTCGGAAGTGGCCGCCTCTTCTTTCTGGCGCTTCTTGCGATCCCGGAGACGCTCTTTTTCCAATTCCTCGTCGGCAGCCGCGATCTGGGCATCGATATGGTCGATCTTCGCCCGATAGCGTGACTCCACCTCGGCCCGTTGCGAATCCACCAGCGTCGTCATCGCGGCAGCAGCGGGTTTCACCACAGCCCCGAAAGCGGACGGTTCGGGGCGCTCCGGAAGGTCCGCCAGTTCATCGAACATGACCTTCTGAGTTTGGTGAACATCGGAAATCTTCGCCAGCGCATTCTGGGCCCATTCTCGCTTGCTCTTATCCTGCATCGCGTCGAAGGCCATGGTGCCGATCGCCACCCACTCCTCGTTCAATCGGTCGAGAGGCGGAAAGATTTGGAGGTTCTGTCCCGAGTTGGCGAAAAAGAAAAAGAGTTGAAACGGCGATTGCATCAGGCGGGCGTCGTCGCTGTCGGACTGCTGGCTCATGATGGACATCAGTTGCTGGGGCGACATTTCGGGCATCAGATCGAGAAACTCCCTCATATCCAGGCGCGAGGCGATCTGCTGAAGATGAGCGGGGAGGAACTGATCGTTCACCATGTGCTCTCCCTTCCGCACGACTCCGAACTGACCCACCAGGTATTCAAAGAAGCTCACATTCCGGCTGAGCCGGAGAACCTGGGTTTCCTCGCGGGTGAGCTCGTACTGAGGGTCCTCGCCGCTGGAGGTGTATTGATCCTGCTTCTCGCGGATGCGTTGTCCCTCCTCCGCGAGTTGAGGACGAATGGTGAGGAGATGATTGTAGGAGTAACGGTCACGTTTGCGGTGCTGGTCGCTGCCTTTCTTCGGCTCCAGCCCGAGAGCGGCTACAGTATCGGTGTCATCCACATTGAAGATGGGCATCTCCTTGGCCACGTCGCCCCGAAACAGGGTGTCGAGCAGCCACTCGTCCGCATCGATTTTGTGATCTTCACCGTCGGCGGTGGCGAACTTCACCTTGGTGCCGTTGTTGATTTGCAGCAGGGTAAACCGGGCGAAAGTGTTCAAGGGTTTGACCCGTCCCCCGTTCTGGATGAGGACCCGCTGAAACGGAGCCCGCACCTCTTCCGGCCAGGCGATGTAGGCATCCAGAGCGGTCGTCACATCCTTGGCCGACCGGGAATGCTGCAGCAGAAAAAGACCCGACTTGAGGGAGATCAAGAGAGCCGCCAGGAGGAGAACGCACACCCCCAGATAAGTCCACTTCATCACCCCGAGCCGACGATCCGCCCGGGTTCCCATTTCTTCGCGCTCGCGCTGCTCTCTGATTTGTCTTTTCGTGCTCATCGGTTCAAGCCTTCTTCGCCCGTCGGTTTCTCGCTTTGTTGAGGTATTCCACCAGTTTCCAAACGAAATGGAGCCCGAGCCCTACTCCCATGATGGTGAGGGCGATGGTCGGCCACTGGTCGGATGGATTGTCGGACACGGCGAACTGGGAAAAATACTCTCCCGTTTCCCGGTCCTGTCCATATTGTTCCTGGAAAACGACAAAGCCGCCGTATCGCATCGGCTCGTTCATCCGGATGGCCACTTTCTTACCCTCGCTATCGAGATCGGTCATTCGCGTGACCCGGCTCTCATAATTCCGAGGTTGGTCTGTTCCAGGATGCTTCTCGAAGATAAATTTGTCCAGTCGGATATAGTAGTCGATGGGCCAATTGGTCTTCACCAACTGGAGTCCATACTGCTTGCCTCCGTACTCGAAACCGGCGGCTCGCGGGGAATCGCCGGGAAGGAAGTTCGAGGAAATGCCGGAGAGGATCACCTCGGTCACCTCCTCTCCTCCCTCATCCGATTTGACCGCGACAAAACAACCCGGGAAATTCCTCTCGACTTCTTTATCCTTTTTTCGGGGAAGCAGCTTGAATCCGTTGATTTCTCTCGGCATCGCCTTCTCCGCACTGGGAGAGGTCACCGGGACGGGCATGGCGTTTCGCAGAAAGGTGTCCACCACCACCGAAAAGGGGAGTTCCTCAGATGCAAACTCCTGTTGGCCGTACTCGCCGACCCCGAGAAGCCGCTCCCAGGGAATGATATGGGCTTTGACCGGCTTGCTCTCCTCGTCGAATTCGAGGATCTCCAACTGCCAGGTTTTGTAGCTGTTTGCGATGCGACTGGCTTGTCCGGGGAACAGCGCAACGTACCCGTCGTTCTTCGCCACGAAGGTGACGAAACCGCTGACGAGGAGAAACAGGATCCCAAAATGCGTGACGAGGTTGGGAATACCGCGGACCCGCTTGCGCACATGGACCATGGCTCCCAGGGTCATGTTGATGAACAGGAGAATCATGAGGAGCAATCCACCCGGAAGAAAAATCGGTAGGGGAATTCCTATGTGTCTGAGCAGATCGCTGGCGATAAACCAGGACTGAAAGTATTTTTTCACCGCTCCATACAGGCCGAGATGCACCTGGTCCAGGGTGCCGAACAGGGTGACGATGGTGAGAAAGACAAACAGCACCGTCGCGAGGGCATAGGAGCGAAAGAAGTTGTAGACAGGCAGAAGTATTTTCATGGTCGGTGAACCGCTATTCCTGCAGATCGACAGAGGCACTGAAGGCGAAGAATCGTTCCTCATTCTCCCTGACGACCTCCTGGGGTCCTATCATTTTTACGGTCACCATGGTGTCGCCGGCACCCAAAACCAGCCCGACAAGCCGATAATCGGCTTTGGGCGGTTGACGCACGCCGGTGTAGGTGCCGTCTATCTGAAGCAACTTGGCCTCGCGACCGAGGAGGAAACGGGTGGACAGTTCTTCCACCTCTTCCGGGGAAAGTTCCGCAGCTCCCATCTGTTTCCTCCATCGATTGATGTTGGCCTCGACTCCACCCGCTTCGCCGGGCAGCCGGGTGAGATAAGCCTGTCCCTCGTCGCCCTCCCCGAAGCGGAGATTGATTTCGCGCATCGAAGTCGGCTCCACCTCCGTCCAGCCTTCCGGCGTGGTCCACTGGAAGGTCTTGCGCACCTGATAGCGAAAACGGTAGAGGTCGGAGGAAGCGATTTCGGGAAGCTCAAACGCATTTGCCCGGTCGAACTCCCGAGTGTCGGTAATCTCGACGGGCCCTGAGTTTCCGCAGCCCGTCAGCGTCAGGCAAAGAAAGATCGGCAGCAGCACCAGACATCCCACTGATCTTTCGGGGCGGGAGCGGGAGACGCAGGTGGACACGGGGTTGCTTGGAGCCAGGTTCATCAATCGATTCGGGGAGGGGCTGGAACGACGTCGGCCTCACCGGAGTCCTTCCGGAGTCAGTTCGACCGTGGATACGTGCACCTTGTCCTCTCCAGGTGCGGACGCATCCCCGGCGACCGTCGCCCCGCGATGCTTCGCCATCACCGCCTCGATCGCGGAGAGAATTTCCGGCGAGTCTCCGAGATCGCGAACCGTCGAATCCGGCCGCGCCCCCTCCGCAATCCAAAGCTTGAGCAGCTCGACTTCCGCCGGAGACAGGGGCTCGCCTTTCGGGGGCATGAACTCGGTGTCATCCTCAGGCAGGACGACGCGCACGATCAATTCCGACTCCTCTGCATTACCGGGGATCACGGTGGGGTAGTCCGACCCCTCGGCCCCCGCCATGAGAAGGTCGTAGGTGTCCATCCGGAGATCCCCCTTGATCTTGTTGGCGTTGTGACATTCGTTGCAGGTTTTTTCGAGAATGGGCACGACGAAATCCGTGTAGACAACCCGGTCGGCCAAGGCGATCTCGCCCGTCGGAACCGTGGCCTCTTCCCCTGTCGCCTGACGCGGGCTGGAGAGACCCGCAAGCATCAGAGGTTTAAGCGGTGCCGGGGCATGTTCGGCGAGATAGTCGGCGTCGTGAACCAGGGCACCGCCAAAATGACCGGCTGCCGAAACGGAAAGGACCGCCGCGACGAGAGAGACCCCGTAGCAAAACGACTGCCCGGCGAGCTTGCAGACCAGAGCGAAAAGCGATGCCCCCACCATCGCCATGCCTGTCCAGAAATGCAGGGTCATGGCGCGTCCCGCGAAATCCTCGATTTCCATGAGGAGATACCCGAGCACAGCTGACGCAATACCGCTCAGCAGCGTCATCCAGAGGACGAAGGGAATCGCATCGCGGATGGGTCTGAGACCACGGAAAAACCCGCCGATCTCCATGGCGACCACGAGAAAGATCATCCCGATCGGCAGGTGGACGAAGAGGATGTGAAATCTCGCAAACCAGTTGAACAGGGAACCTTGACCGGTGGTTTCTCCCCTTCCAAAAACCATCCAGATGGTGCCGACGGCGAGGACCCACAGGAGTCCACAGATCAGCGCCAGCATGACCCCTCCGCTCGGGGAGGATTTTGATTGCGGGTCTTTTGGCATTCGTCAATAACGGAGATCCCTACGAACCGTCAAATCGCGAGAATACGGACGCGCGAAGACCCCTTGCAGATTTTTTTTGGCAAACGCCAGATCCCGGATTAAGCAATGCGCCCCGCGGTCCGTTACCAGAAAGGCACCGGAACATGAACACCCCTACGGATCAGCATCTCTATTTCATGGGCATCTGCGGCACGGCGATGGGCTCCGTGGCCGCCGCTTTTCGCGATCTGGGATTCCGCGTCACCGGCTCGGACACCGCCGTTTACGATCCCATGAAATCCTTTCTGGAGAGCCGTGGCATCGAGATCCTGGACGGCTACCGCCGGGAAAACCTTCCCGATGACGCCGATTATTTCGTCGTGGGCAACGCTCAGGCGAGGGGCAATCCCGAGGTGGAAGCGGTCCTCGACGAAAAGCGTCGCTTCATTTCCCTGCCCGAACTGATGAGGGAGAAGATCCTGCGGGGCCGGAGAAATCTCGTCGTCACGGGCACTCACGGCAAAACGACGACCAGTTCGATGCTGGCCTGGCTCCTCGAATCCACCGGTCGCAACCCCAATTTCGTGATCGGAGGGATCCCGGGAAACTTCGAACAGGGGGCCCGTTTTACCGACTCGGACTTCGCCGTGATCGAGGGCGACGAATACGACTCCGCTTTCTTCGACAAGAGGAGCAAGTTTGTGCACTATCTTCCGGAGGTGGCCCTGGTGAACAACATCGAGTTCGACCACGCCGACATCTTCGCGGACCTCGCCGCGGTAAAAAGAAGCTTCGGTCACATGCTGCGGCTGGTGCCCAGCAGCGGACTGATCGTGATGAACGGCGATGACCCCAACGTGGCCGAGGTGTATCGCGAGGAGGGTCACGCCCCGAGCTGCCGGGTCGGTTTTGGCGAAGGATGCGACGCCAGAATCCGGTCGGTGGACCATAGACCCGCCTCCACCTCTTTCTCCATTCTCGACGAGAGCTACGAGATTCCGATGAATGGGGAATACAACGTGCGCAACGCTGCCATGGCGGCGGTGACGGCCCGCTACGTCGGTCTGACCCGGGAAGAGGTCTCCCTGGGCCTGCGCAGCTTCGCCGGGGTGAAGCGGCGCCAGGAGATTCGCGGCATCACGGAGAGGAACATCACCGTCGTGGACGATTTCGGGCATCACCCCACCGCCATACGAGAGGCCATCGCGGGAATGCGTCATCGCTACTACGGGACGCGCCTCTGGGCGGTCTTCGAGCCCCGCTCGAACACGACCCGGCGCAACGTCTTCCAGCGGGAGTTGCCCGAGGCCCTGGGACTTGCCGACGCGGTCTGTCTCTCGCAGATCGCCCGGATGAACGGTCTCGCCCCGCAGGAACGGCTCAATCCCGACCAACTCATGCGCGACCTGCAATCCAGGGGCAAACCGGCGTTCTATGAGGAAAACGCCGGTGCCATCGTCGATCGGCTCAAGAAAGAGGCCCGGGAGAACGACGTGATCATCGTCTTCAGCAACGGCGGATTCGACGGGATCCACGACAAGCTGCTCGCGGAACTGTAGGCACCCTCGGGTTCTCTCCCACGCGGGTCGCCGGGGATTCGCCGGGTCACCGAAAGAGCAGCATCTGCCGATCGTCCTCACCATCGGGCGGCCCGCCCCGCCTCCTTCGTCGGCGAGGGCTTTCCTGTTGCAGGGGAATCGCGGCTCCCGCCTCGAGATTCTTCAGGATATCCTTGGCCCGTTCCACGATGGAATCGGGCAAACCCGCGAGCCGCGCCACCTGGATGCCATAGCTGCGATCCGCCGCCCCGGGAACGATCTTGCGAAGGAAGATGATCTGATCCTTCCACTCCCGCACCGCCACGCTGTAGTTCTTCACTCCGCTCCGCGAAGAGGCCAGTTCGGTCAGTTCGTGGTAGTGCGTGGCAAATAGCGTGCGCGCCCCGACCTGGTCGTGGAGGTGTTCCGCCACGCTCCAGGCAATGGACAGTCCGTCGTAGGTCGCCGTGCCGCGGCCGATTTCGTCGAGAACCACCAGACTTCGTTCCGTGGCACTGTTCACGATCAGGGCGGTCTCGGTCATCTCGACCATGAAGGTGGAGTGCCCCCGGGCCAGATCATCGCTGGCCCCGACCCGGGTGAAGATGCGATCGACCAGCCCGATCACGGCCGATTCCGCGGGAACAAAAGACCCGATCTGGGCGAGCAGGGTGATCAGCGCCACCTGTCGTATGTAGGTCGACTTGCCTGACATGTTCGGTCCGGTGATCAGGATCTGCCGGTTATCCGAACCGTCCAGAAAGGTGTCGTTGGGAACGAATTTCTCCTCCCCGATATTCTGATCGAGCACGGGATGCCTCCCTTTTGCGATGTGGAGATGGAGCGAATCGTCGAGCACGGGGCGGCAGTATCCGAAGAGCCGCCCGACCTCGGCAAACGACATGAGCACATCGATCTCACCGAGGGCGGCTGCGGTCTTCTGGATCGGCTCGAGATGCTCCACCACGGTCTCGCGCAGGTTGAGAAACTCCTCATACTCCAGGGCCCGGAGCCGCTCTTCCGAGCCCAGGATGCGGTTCTCCATCTCTTTCAGCTCCGGCGTAATGAAACGCTCCGCGTTGGACATGGTCTGCTTTCGGGTGTATTCCGGCGGTACCCGGTCGAGGTTGGCCCTGGTCACCTCGATGAAATATCCAAAGACATTGTTGAACTTCACCTTCAGCGAGGGAATCGCGGTGCGTTCCTGCTCGCGCTTTTGCAGTTCCGCAATCCACTGTTTGCCTTCGCTGCCCGCCCGGCGCAGCTCGTCTATGGTGGCGCTGTAACCCTCGGCGAAAATCCCCCCTTCCTTCAGGCTCGCGGGCGGATCATCCACGATCGCCTTTTCCAGCAGCGCCACCAGTTGCTCGAAATCCCCCAACTGCGCGAGCAGCCGGTCCGCTTTGGCACCACCGCCGAGCGCTTCCACGTTCACTCTGACTTCCGGCACCTTGCCCAGCGAGACCTGCAGGGCTTTCAGGTCGCGGGCGTTGCCCGAACCCTGGCTGAGCCGGCTTAGGGTTCGTTCCACGTCGCGAATGTCCTCCAGACCGGACCGGATCAGAGTGAGGACGAAGGGTTGCTCCCTCGCCGCCGCCACCAGATCCTGGCGGGCCCGCAGTTCCTCCAGATCGCGGATAGGATGGAGGATCCAGTCCCGAAGTCGACGCGCCCCCATGGGGGTCCTCGTTCGGTCGATCGCTCCGAGCAGGCTGTGCTTCACCCCCGACCGACTCGACACCAGGTCGAGGTTTGCCTGGCTGGCCGCATCGATCATCACAAATTGCTCCGAATGGTAGCTCAGCAACTCGGTGACGTGATCGACGCTGCGCCGAAGCTGAGTCTCGACGTAATGAAGGATGGCTCCCGCCGCGCAAACTGCCGCGACGTGGCCGGAACAGCCGAAACCGTCCAGGGTTTGCACGGAGAAATGCTGTTTCAGGGCGTATTCCGCCTGATCGTGGATGAAGGTGTACCCGTCGTATCCCAGCGCGTTCGGCAGGGTGTCGAAGGCCTCGCCCTGCTCGTCGGAGTAGAGCAGTTCACTCGGGCGAAGCCGGGCCAGTTCATCGAGGAGCCCGTCGTAATCGGAAAACTCGGTCAGCTTGAACTCGCCGGTGGTGTGCTCGAGAAACGCGAGCCCGAAGCGGCGCTTCGCCTGGAACACGGCGGCCAGGTAGTTGGGCCGATCGGCCTCGAGCAGATTCAGATCATCGATCGTACCCGCGCTGATGATCTGGGTGATCTCGCGCTCCACGATCTTTCCCGGCTGGGGTGTCGTGGTCTGCTCCGCGATGGCGACCCGTTTCCCGCCCCGGATCAATTTCGCGATATAGCCCTCGGCGGCGTGATGCGGTACCCCGCACATCGGGATGCCGTTTCGCTTCGTCAGGGCCGCATTGAGGATCGGAGACGCCTCTTTCGCATCGTCGAAAAACAACTCATAGAAATCGCCCAGACGATACAACAGGAGGACATCTGCGGGGAGACTGCGTCGCATCTCCTGGTACTGCTTCATCATCGGCGTGAGCTTCGCCGGAGTGTCGGGGGTGGTTCCCATATCGGATAAGAGATGATTGTTACCGGCGGCGCCTCGGACTCCACACGGGATCGATCATCTCGGCGTCGAGCGTTTCCCATCCTCGGATCAAGTCCTCGAGAAGGGTGGGCTCGGCCTGGGAGAGATCGGACGATTCGCTGATATCGGCAGCCAGATCGTAGAGTTCCCATCCCTCCCCTCGCATGCGCACGATCTTCCAGTCGTCGCGCCGAAAAGCTGCGTTCCGCCCGATCCGCCAGTAAAGCTCGCCGTGGGGGCGTCCTGCCCGCTCTCCGGTCAGGTAGGGAATGAGGTCGACTCCATCGCAGGCCTGATCCGGCCCCGCTCCGGCCAGTGAGACGGCGGTGGCAAAAATATCCAGTGATATCACGGGAAAATCATAGGTGTTATTCTCCGGCAATGTCCCCGGCCAACTCATGAGGAAGGGCACGCGCAATCCTCCCTCATAAACACTCCCTTTGCCGTCCCGGAGGGGGGCATTGCTCGAAGTCAATTCCCGGGTCGGTCCCCCGTTGTCACTGAGGAATACCACCAGCGTGTTGTTCGTCAGGCCGCTTTCCTCGAGCTGTCCCAGAATGAGGCCCACCCCGTCATCCAGACTCGACAACATGGCGGCGAAGATGCGGCGCTGGATGTCCTCGATCGAGGCAAACCGCTCCATGTACCTGTCCGTTGCCTGCAGGGGGCTGTGCACCGCGTTGTAGGGCACGTAGAGGAAAAAGGGATACTCCGCATGGCGCTCGATAAAATCCGCCGCCGCCTCGCTGAACGCGTCGGTGAGGTATTCCTCGACCTCGACGGGTTGGCCCCCGAGATAGATGGGATTGTTCGCATCGTAATCCGGCTCGGTGTGGCCCAGGTGAGAGCTGTAGATCGTCCTGCCATCGCCCGAGACGAGCCGGCCTTCGCCGCCGCCCGGCAGGACCTTCCGCCGCATCCAGGTGGTGGCGCCCTCGTAGGGAGGAGGCAGAAAGTAATGTCCCTCGTGGAGGAAACCGAAAAACTCATCGAATCCGCGGCGGATGGGATGATACCGGGCGGTCCCGCCGAGGTGCCATTTGCCGAACATTCCGGTGACGTAGCCGGAGTCGACCAGCACGTCGGCCAGGGTTCTCTCGCCCACGGGCAATCCCGCCTCGGGGTCCTCGTTGTCCGCCCCGATCGGATTGAACTCGTAGCCGAACCGATTCTGGTAGCGCCCCGTGAGCAACCCCGCCCGGGAGGCGCTGCAGAAAGCGGCGGTCACATAGCCCTGGGTGAAACGGATCCCCCGTTGGGCGATCGAATCGATGTGGGGAGTGGGAATCTCGGGATTGCCCTGGCACCCCAGTTCGCCATAGCCCAGATCGTCCGCCACGATCAGAACCACATTGGGCTTTTCTCCCGCGGGCCGGGCGGAACCGGCTCCCCCTGCCAGGAGAAAAAAACAAAGGAAGGTGAAAAATTTCGGCATCCTTTAGCAAAGACCAGGACCCCGCCAACCGCAACCCCGACTCCAGCGCGATCCCTCCCCCACCGGGTATCACTCCTCCTCGTCGGCGGCCTCGGCGCTCACCTCTGCTTCCTCGGACTCGCTGATGACGCGGGCCACATCCTGGATCGATTCTCCCTCGCGCAGGTTCATCAACTTCACCCCCTGCGTGATTCGCCCGATGATGCTGATGTCCCGGCAGCGAAGACGCACACTCTGCCCCGCATCCGTCATCAGCATGATCTCATCCTCCTGGCCGACCCGCAGAGCCCGCACCACCCTTCCGGTCCGGTCGGTCAGCTTCATCGTGATGACCCCTTTCCCCCCGCGGCCTTTGGTCGGGTATTCGCCAAACTCCGTCCTCTTGCCCAGGCCTTTTTCGCTGATGACCAGCAGTTGATCCTGGTCGTCGGCGATTTCCAGAGCGACGAGATAATCGTTTTCCCGGGGGCGAATGCCGGCGACGCCCGAGGAAGGCCGTCCCATAGGCCGGATTTCGCTCTCGTTGCAGCGCACGCAGTAGCCCGAACTGGTCACGAGACAGACATCGTCTTTGCCGTTGGTGAGCTTCACGTCGATGAGTTCGTTGCCCTCCTCGATGCGGATCGCGATGATGCCATCGCGACGGAAATTTCGGAAATCGGATAGCCGGGTCTTCTTCACCTTACCGCTCCGGGTGCCGAAGAAGACAAAACGGTCCTCCACAAAAGTGGCGTCCCGATTCTCGGCTCCCACTGCTTCGATCCGGAGCACCGAGGCGATGCGCTCTTCCGGTTGCAGATTGAGCAGATTCTTGATGGACCGTCCCTTCGAGGTTCGGGAACCCTCCGGAATCTGGTAGACCCGCTCCACGAAAACCCGCCCCGTGTTCGTGAAGAACATGAGGTAATCGTGAGCCGTAGCGGCGAAAAGGTGTTCGACAAAATCCGCCTCCTCCTCCTCGTCGTCGCTGACCCGGGTCTCCATGCCCTTGAGCCCCTTCCCTCCCCTCGCCTGGGTGCGGTATTCCGTCGCGTTGGTCCGCTTGATGAAGTTGCGGTGGGTGATCGTGATGACATTCGACTCGTTCGCGATCAGTTCCACGTTGGCGATTTCTCCGGTGTCCTCGGCGAAATCCGTGCGCCGGGGGGTGGCCCACTTCTCCTTCACCTGGCTGAGCTCCTCCTTGATGATGGAGAGAACCCGCTCCTCGCGCGCCAGGATGTCCATGAGATCCTTGATATCGACGAGCAGCTCGTCGTATTGGGCTTTGATTTTGTCCCGTTCCAGACCGACGAGGCGGTAGAGTTGAAGTTCCAGAATCTGGTCCACCTGTCTGTCGGTGAAGACATACCGTCCTCCCACGATCTGAAGGCTGGCCTGGCCGCGAATCAGCAGACCAAGCTGCTCGGCTTCCGCCGTCGAAAAATCATAGGCCTTGATCTTCTCTCCGGCCTCAGCTCGGGTCCGGGAATCCCGGATCATCTGGATAAAATCATCGAGATTACCGAGGGCCAGGAGGTAGGCCTCCAGTTTTTCCGCCTGTTCCTCGGCCCTTGCCAGCAGATACTGAGTTCGCCTCAGGATGACCTCGCGGCGGTGCTCGATGTAGCAAATGATGGCGTCTTTCAGCGACAACAGGCGGGGACGACGGTGATCGATCGCCAGCATGTTCACCGAGAACGACGTGGAGAGCGCGGTGTGTTTGTAAAGATTGTTCAACACCACCTGGGACCGGGAATCCTTCTTCAGATCCACGACGACCCGGGTGTTCTCGTCCGACTCATCCCGCACCGCGGAGATCTCGGGCAGGATCTTTTCGTTGGCCAGTTCGGCGATTCGCTCGACCAATTTGGCCCGGTTCACCCCATAGGGAATCTCGGTGATGATGATCTGTTCGCGCCCCCTGCCGTCCTCGACCACCTCGGCCCGCCCCCGGACCTTGACGCTGCCCCGGCCGGTCCGGGCATAGTCCTGGATGCCGCGCTGCCCCAGGATGGTGCAACCCGTAGGAAAATCCGGTCCCTTGATGTGGGTGAGCAGCTCCTGGATCGTGATATCCGGGTTGTCGATGGTGGCGCAGACCCCGTCGACGATCTCACCGAGGTTGTGGGGCGGTATGTTCGTCGCCATGCCCACGGCGATACCGGTGCCTCCATTGACCAGGAGGTTGGGAAATGCCGCAGGAAAGACCACCGGCTCTTTCTGGGTCTCGTCATAGTTGGACACGAAATCCACCGTCTCCTTGTCCATATCGCCCATGAGGGCGTGACCCAGGTGGGTCAGCCGGGCTTCGGTGTATCGCATCGCCGCCGGAGGATCCCCCTCCACCGAGCCGAAATTGCCCTGGCCGTCGATGAGGCAGTCCCGCATGGTCCATGGCTGCGCCATGTTCACCAGGGTCGGGTAGATCGTGGCCTCCCCGTGAGGGTGGTAGTTACCCGAGGTGTCCCCGCAGATCTTGGCGCACTTCCGGTAGTTCTTGCCCGGCGCCAGCCCGAGGTCGTTCATCGCCAGGAGAATCCGCCGCTGCGACGGTTTCAGTCCATCGCGCACGTCCGGAAGCGCCCGGGCGATGATGACCGACATCGAATAGTCGAGGAAAGAATTCGACATCTCCTCCTCGACGGAGATAGGAATGATCCCCTTTTCCCCTTCTGGCGGTGATGGATTTTGTGGATTTTCGTCAGCCATGAGCTAGAAATCGCCGCTACCGCACCCGGCGCGGCCGCTTACGGGTTGGTTGGTTTCAAATATCCAGGTTGCGCACGTTCAGGGCGTTGTCCTCGATGAACTGCTTCCTCGGTTCCACGATGTCTCCCATGAGCACGGTGAACATCTTGTCCGCTTCGACCTGGTTCTCCTCGTCCATTTTGACACGGAGGAGACGTCTCGTCTCCGGGTCCATCGTCGTCTGGTAGAGTTCCTTGGCATTCATCTCGCCAAGCCCCTTGAATCGCTGGAGTTGCATACCGCGTTTGCCGATCTCCATGATCTTTTCCAGGATTTCGGGCACGCTGAAGACCGGGTTTACCTTGGCGGAATCTCCGTCGCCCTCGATCACCTCGAAGAGCGGCTGATCCTCCGAGGAGAACTGCTCCAGGTCGAGGCCGAGTTCGGCGAGGCGGATGAGGATACGGGCGATCGATTTCGCCTCGTGAATCTCGACCAGGCGCGCCCTCCGGGTGACCGCCGGCCGGGCGACGTCCTCTCCCTGCCCCTCACCCGCGATTTCTTTCCGACCCAGCAGGTGCAGATCGGGATTCTCCTCAGAGTAGGCCCGCAGAGCGCGGTCATCGAAACAAAAAACGACGTGCACTTCGTTGCCCTCGCGGACCTGGACGAGGTAGCGTGGTAGCTTGCCCCCCTCGGCCAGGGACAGGTATTCCTCGAAATCTCCCGCATTTCCGCGGATCACCGAGCTGAACCGATCCAGGCGGGACAACAGGCGAAGGATTTCCCGGAGCGTCTCGCCCTCAATCACCTGATCTCCCGAGGCCGGTTTCAAACGGGTCTCCTCGATCCCGAGATCGATCAGAATCTCGGAGAGGCGAGCTTCGTCGGGAACGTACTGCTCCCGCTTCTTCCTCGTTATCTTGTAGAGGGGCGGTTGCGCGATGTAGACGTATCCCGCCCGCACCAGGGACGGCATCTGTCGGCAGAAAAAGGTGAGGAGCAGGGTCCGGATGTGAGAACCGTCCACGTCGGCATCGGTCATGATGATGATTTTGTGGTAGCGGACCTTCGCCAAGTCGAAAGCTCCCTCGGAATCCCCGTCACCGATCCCGGCACCGATCGCGGTGATCATCGTCTGGATCTCCTTGTTCTGCAGCACCTTGTCGAGGCGCGCCTTCTCCACGTTGATCAGCTTTCCCCGGATGGGCAGAATCGCCTGCGTGCGCCGGTCTCGTCCCTGTTTGGCGGAACCGCCCGCCGAATCTCCCTCCACGATGTAGAGTTCACTCTCGGCGGGATCCCGGGAGGAGCAGTCCGCCAGTTTCCCCGGCAGTCCCCCACCGGTCATGGCCGATTTCCGCACCGTCTCCCGAGCTTTGCGGGCCGCCTCGCGCGCCCGGGCCGCATTGAGCACCTTCTCCACGATGCGTTTCGCCACTGTTGGATTCTCCTCGAAAAATTCGCTCAGCCCCTCGTAAACGATCGACCCAACCACGCCCTCGACTTCGTTGTTGACCAGTTTCTCTTTCGTCTGAGAACTGAAGCGGGGATTGGGGTGCTTGATCGAGATGATGGCCAGAACACCCTCCCGGCAGTCGTCTCCGGTCAGGGCCGGATCCTTGTCCTTGAGCATCTTGTTCGCCTTGGCGTAGGCGTTGACCGCCCGGGTCAGCGCCGCACGGAAGCCGGAAAGGTGGGCTCCCCCGTCACCGTTGGGGATCGAGTTGGCGTAACAGAGGATGTTTTCGTGGTATTCGCCAGTGTAATGAAGCACCACATCAGCGAAACAATCATCCTCCCGGGTCTGCCCGGCATCGTCGATCTGAACGGGACGTTTTCCCCGCAGCGAGATGGGCTCGGGGTGGATCAACTCCTTGTTCTCCCCCATCTGCCGGACGAATTCGATAATTCCATCCGCGTAGTAAAACTCCTTCTCCTTCTCGGCGTCGCCGCGTTCGTCCCGAAGCACGATCCGAATGCCAGGGTTGAGGAACGATAGCTCACGGAGGCGCCGGGAGAGATACTCGAAGCTGAAATCCGCACCCGCGGTGAAGATGGTCACGTCGGGAAGGAAAGTGATCTTGGTTCCCGTCCGGGTGGGATCGTCCAATTCTCCGATCACCTCCAACGGTTCGGTGGTCTTGCCCCGCTCGAAGCCGATGTGGTGGATCTTGCCGTCCCGGTAGACCTCGGCGCGAAACCAGTCCGAGAGGGCGTTGACACATTTTGCCCCCACCCCGTGCAGACCGCCGGAATACTTGTAGGCGCCCTGGCCGAATTTGCCCCCGGCATGCAGGTTCGTCAGGACGAGTTCCACCGCAGGCATCTGAAATTTCGGATGCATGTCGACGGGAATGCCCCGTCCGTCGTCCTCCACCGAGATTGAGCCATCGGCGTGAATCGAAATCACGACGCGGTCGCAGTGACCCGCCAGATGCTCGTCGATCGAGTTGTCCAGAACCTCGAAAACGGTGTGGTGCAGGCCCCTCTCCGTGGCCGGATCCCCGATGTACATCCCGGGCCGCTTTCGCACCGCCTCCAGGCCCTCCAACTTGTCGATCTGCCCGGCATCGTAAGCGCCGGTCGGTTTTTCGGGCCTGAGTTCATCGTCGGTTTCCTCGCGCATAATGCAGGTGAATCAAGGGCAGAGCCGAACCCGAGAGAGATGCCGGATCCAACCTGTGGATACTAGTCGAAACTCCATGAAATTCAATGAAATGCTGCGGATTAATTGGCCGGTCCGCGGCCCCGTTTTCCCCGGGAATTTCCGGCTTTTTCCGCGTGTGTTTGCAACGTATCCTCCCGTATCCAGACGAAGCTCGCAGCACGAATTTTGCCGAGGATCATCGCGGTGATGACCGCCTCCCTCTCCCCCTCCCTCACCGACGGGCAGACGGCCCCCGAAACCGACATTCCCGCTCTCGTGCAGCAGAAATGCGGGGCCTGCCACCGGACACCTCGACCGGGTGCGGTGGCCCGCGACGGTTGGCCCGCCATCCTGAAAACCATGTTCGACTGGACCCTGGAGAAACCGCTGCCCCTCACCCAGAGGGAGGCAGACCTCATCACCGATTTCTACCTCCGCCACAGTCCCGAGGCACTCCCCGACATCCCCGACGACTATTCTCCTCCGCTCCTCGACTTCGAAAAGCTCCGGGTGGGCGAACTGACCGTCCACCAGAGACCCCGCGTCACCAGCCTGAAGTTTGCCGACATCGATGGCGACGGGGCAGATGACGACATCATCGTCACCGACAGTCTCAACTTTGCCATCTCCTGGCTGCGCGAGGAGGGGGGCACATGGCGGGAGACCGTCCTCGCCCGGGCCAACGGCCCGGTTCACGCCACGCCCGTGGACATCGACCTCGACGGAGACCTCGATCTCGGCATTTCGGCGATGGGCGAAATCTATCCGAGCGACGAATTGACCGGCGAATACCACCTCCTCCTCAACGAAGGCAACGGCGAATTCCGGAGAATGACCCTCCTGGATGGCGGGGTTGCCCGCATCACGGACTGCGCCCCGGCCGACTACGACGGGGACGGCGATATCGACATCGTTCTGGCCCTGTTCGGGTGGCGACTCACCGGTGGGCTCTGCCTCCTGGAACAAGTCGCCCCCCTCCAGTTTGTGCGGCGGGAAATCGCCGAAATCAACGGAGCGATGCGGGTGATCCCTGCCCATCTCGACGACGACGATCGCATCGATTTCCTCACCCTGATCACCCAGCAACACGAAATCATCGCCCGGTTCCTCAACGAGGGCGATCTCACCTTCCGCAGTGAGATCATCGCCCAGGCAACCCATCCGACCTTCGGTTCCTCGAGTATCCGGCTTCACGATCTGGACGGCGATGGCGACGAAGACATCCTCTACACGAACGGGGACATGATGGATCACAACCCCGTCCCCAAGCCCTACCACGGCGTCCGCTGGCTGGAGAACCGCGACTGGCAATACCGGCTGCACCACCTCGCGTCGATGCCGGGCTGCTACGATGCGGAGCCGTACGATCTCGACGGCGACGGCGACCTCGACGTCGTCTTCTCGGCTCTCTATTTCCACTGGCACGAACACGATTTCCCCAGTCTGGCGTGGCTGGAAAACAAGGGAGGATTCCAGGAGTTCGTCGCCCGCCGCATCGCTTATTCCCCCTCCAACCTGGTCAACATCGCGGTCGGGGATGCCAACGGAGATGGCCGGGCCGACATCGTCGGGGGTGGGATGCACGTGCCGGGTCCCCTCGGTCGGGTGGGCAGACTGACCCTCTGGCTGCAAAAGTAGACCAGAACCGGGATTGCATTCGATCGGGGCTCCGCGATGGTCGTCCTTCTCCGCCTCACCCACATGAAGCGTCTCTTCGACCCCTCCTTCCCTTTCGAGCCACAACGTTCGCCCGTTTTCTACGGCTGGATCATCGCGGCGGGGTCGGTCCTCGGGGCGCTGTGTTCCATCCCGGGTCAAACCATGGGATTCACCGTTTTCACCGAAATTCTCATGGCAGAGCTTTCCCTCACCCGGGTGGAGCTGAGCGGCGCCTACTTTGCCGGAACCGTGGCCAGCGGACTCGCCCTGCCCTTCGCCGGTCGCCTCTACGATCACTGGGGAGCACGCCGGATGATCGTATTCTCCTCCTGCCTCACCGGGCTGGTTCTTCTTTTTCTCAGCGCCACGGCGGACATCTCCCGGCTGTTCCGGCAATGGCTGCCCGAGGGTTGGCCGGTGGCCATCGCGGTCATTGGGGTGGGGTTCTTCCTCATTCGATTTTCCGCCCAGGGAGTTCTCACCATCACCTCGCGCAATGTCGTAGGGAAGTGGTTCGACCTGCGCCGAGGCCTCGTTATCTCGCTATCGGGCATCTTCATCTCTTTCGGATTCTCTTTTGCTCCGAAGGGGCTGGACTACATGATCGGGCTCTTCGATTACGACGGGACCTGGAGACTACTCGCACTACTCACCCTTCTGGTCATGGCTCCGCTCGGCTGGCTGATCTACCGGGACAATCCCGAGGAGTGCGGGTTGACCATGGACGGTCCCGGGGTAAAAAAGCCGCTTCGCGAGAATCTCGACATGAAAATCTCCCGCGAATACACTCGCGGGGAGGCGGTGAGGACCTTCTCCTTCCACGCATTCAACCTCTCTTTCGCCTTTTTCGCCCTCTACTCGACGGCCTTCACGTTCAACATTGAATCGATCGGTATCGAGTTCGGTTTCGAGAAATCGCGGATCATCAATCTCTTCGTCCCTATGGCGGTTGTCTCCGTGGCGACCAGTCTGATTTTCGGTTGGGTCAATTCGCGGACCCGGCTCAAATTTCTTCTCTTCGTCATGAACCTCGCCCTCGTCTTTGGAGCCTGGGGCCTGTTTCGACTCGACGCCCCCTGGGGAGTGCCGGCTTTCGTGCTGGGAAATGGCATCGGGGGCGGCATTTTCGCCAATGCCATCGGCCTGGTTTGGCCCCGCTTTTATGGCCGCCGCTGGATCGGTTCCATCTCCGGTCTCGCGATGAGTTCCATTGTCATCGCCTCCGGGATGGGGCCCTGGATTTTTGCCCTGTCCGAGGCCTGGACCGGGAGCTACTCGTGGATCCTGGTGGCCAGCATCACGGTGCCGGCGGCGCTCTGCATCGCCAGCCTCTTTGCGGACAACCCCCAGCGCCGTCTCTGACCTGGGAAGGGCCACTCGCCGGTGGCCCCCAAAAGAAATGATGGGCCGCAAGCCCCCCGAGCGGAGCCCGTTCAGTTGCCCCTGGCGAGATTCGCCATGACCTGAATGGACCCGGCGGAAAGGGTAGCCAGAATGCCCGTGGGTTGGCCATCGATCACCCGGACCACCACCATGCCGACCGGTTTTCCATCGAGGGTGAAGAGCGGCATCCCCTGGGAGTTGCCATTGGTCGTGATGAAGAACGTGCGATCCCCTTTGAACACGCCGGTGATCCGTCCGATGAGGAGAGTGGGCATGTATCCGAAGACAGACGAGGAGCGAGACAGGCCGACCACCTGATCCCCGGCCTGCACAGTGGCGGCAAACTGGGTGAGGTCGATCTTCTCAAACTCTTTTCCCACCGCTTTCGCCTCCGCCGAATCCGGAAGGATGAACGCGACATCCGCAGAGACGTCCTGCCGGACGACCTTTCCGTCGAGCACGGTGCCATCCCCGTAACTGATCTCGATCGTCTTGAACTCGGTTTTGGCGGAGGTGATCTCCACGATCTCCCCCTCGATCTCCGCTTTCTGCGAGGCGAGCCCGACGGAAGAATCAATCGACGAATTCGATACCGCGATGAGCCCGTCGTCCCCAACGGTCATCCCCAGGGTGCGCCGCTGTTGCTCCTTGGGCGGGAGTTCTTTGCCGGAGGTCGTGGTCAGAATGGTGCCGGTCACGGTGACGACTACCAATGCAGGCTTGTATTTCTCCATGAGGTCCCGGGCCTGTTCCTCCACGGATTGTGCGGAGGCGGCGGTGCCGTGGATGAGAAAGGCAAGGACGAGAGAGGTGGAACTGAGAAGGTTTTTCATGTTTGTATTAAGAATCATCCAACGAATTGGGCCGGTTCTTTCTCGGTAAATCTTCCCCGAGAACCAAAAACGTGACATCCGATGAAAGACCGAATGCCACGTCTGCCGAAAAAAGTTGTCCCCGAGAACCCTACCGGGAATAGAGCTCGACCACCAACTGGACGTTGACGTTGGGGTTGATTTCGTCGGCCTCGGGGAAACGATCGATGGTTCCGCGCAACTGGTCGGCATCCATGGTAAGCCAATCCATCACCGGCACGGCCTGAGTCGAGTCGACCATACGCCGGGCGAGTTGTTGAGACCGATTCGAGTCCCGGATCGAGATGACATCTCCGGGCTTGCAGGCATAGGAAGGAATATCCACCCGAATGCCGTTCACGAGGACATGGCCGTGATTGACGAACTGGCGGGCGGCCCGACGGGTATTGCCCAGACCGAGACGGTAGACCACGTTGTCCAGACGAGTCTCCAGAAGCTGAATCAGGGTGTCACCCGTGATCCCCTTTCGCCGCTGCGCTTCTGCAAAATATTTGCGAAACTGCTTTTCCAGAAGGCCATACTGAAGACGGAGCTTCTGTTTCTCGCCGAGAGAGATCGCGTAATCGCTCTGCTTGCGACGGGAACCCCGCGCGCCGTGCTGCCCGGGAGGGTAAGGACGCCGTTCCAGAGCCTTGGAAGGTCCAAATAGGGCGACGCCGTAACGACGGTTGATTCGATCGGTCGGTCCGAGGTATCTTGCCATGGGTCGGTAAAGGGTTGGGAAAAGTTCCGGGTCAGACGCGACGGGCTTTCTTCGGACGGCAACCGTTGTGCGGCACCGGAGTCACGTCTCTGATCTTGGTCACCTCGATTCCGAGTGCCTGGACCGCACGCACCGCCGATTCTCTGCCCGCACCGGGACCTTTCACGCGCACTTCAGCCTGCTTCAGACCGTGAGCCATGGCCTGCCGACAGGCATCCTGCGAGACCAACTGGGCGGCGTAGGCGTTGCTCTTCCGCGAGCCCCGGAAACCCATCTTTCCCGAACTGGACCAGCCAATGACGTTGCCGTTCAGATCACTGACCGAAACGATGGTGTTGTTGAAAGTGGCCGAAACATGAACAATGCCCATCTGGACATTCTTGCTTCCCTTCGCCTTGAGAACCTTCGGCTTCTCCACCCCCTCCGCAGCTTCCATTTCGAGGAAGATGTCTTCTGCGGTGCGGGGTTTGTCCTTTTTCTTCTCCTCGGGAGGGGCAGCTTCCTCGCTGGTGACCTCGGCGGAACCGGCGCCCTTCGCCGCGGTTTCGGCAGGCTTATTTTCCTCCTGGGAGGCCTCTACAGCGCTAGCCTCCGGCTTCTTCTCGTCGGAAGCCGATGTCGGTTCCTCGTTCTGCGTCTCGTTTTCGTCAGCCATGAAAGCGTTTTTAAAATTTCCCCCTTACGGTTTACTTGCGCACCACACCGACGGTCTTCTTCTTGCCTTTCCGGGTCCGCGCATTCGTCGAGGTCCGCTGACCACGGACCGGGAGCCCCCGACGGTGGCGATAGCCTCGGTAACAGCCGATCGAGGTGATCCGCTTGAGATGCCCCTGAATCTCCCGACGAAGATCGCCTTCGATCATCACCCCGCCATTCGTGATCGCCGCCGCGATCATGGAAAGTTGCTCCTCCGACAGTTCACCCGTCCGGATGTCGGGGTCCACCCCGGCCTCCTCCAGGATCTTTTTCGCGGTGGGACGGCCTACCCCATAAATGTAGGGAAGCGCGGCTTCAATCCTCTTCTCGTTGGGTATCTCTACTCCTAATAGACGGGCCATGATGTTGGTGAAATTGGCTTTATCCCTGTCGCTGCTTGTGGCGAGGATTCTTGCAGATCACGCGAAGAATTCCCTGCCGCTTGATGATGCGGCAGTCATTGCACATGCGCTTCACTGATGGTTTGACTTTCATTGGTCCAATCCTTCTTTGGGTTCCTCGCTCCTCCTCTCCTCCAGGAATTCGGCATGCGACCTTGATCGACCGCGACCGAATTCGCTCCCGGACCGAAGTGGGCCGCGCGACGTGCGCACGAGCCTGCCAGTAGACGCCTCCGCAGGATTCGGGGTGAGGGGAGAATCTGTAACACACAATCGGAAAGTCGCAACAGCCGAAACTTGGATTTGTTAAAAATTATCGCCACCGTCGCCCGAAAAGGTTCGCGCCCGCGGGGTGAGTATCTCCGGCTCGTCGTCCGTGATCAAAACGGTGTGTTCAAAATGCGCCGAAAGCTTACCGTCAGCGGTCACCACGGTCCAGTCGTCGTCCAGGATCTCCACCTCTTCCACCCCGGCGTTCACCATCGGCTCGATGGCCAGGACCATCCCCGGCTTCAATCTCGGGTTGGCGAACCGATTCATCTCATGGCGATCCCAGTAATTCGGCACCTGCGGTTCCTCGTGCAACTCCCGCCCCACGCCGTGACCGACGAGTTGTTTGACCACGGTAAACCCAAATCTCCGCACGTAGGCCTCCACTGCCCCACACACCTCGGACAACCTGTTGCCTTTTCGCGCCAGATGAATCGCGGCATAGAGGGACTCTTCGGTGACGCGCATCAGCTTCTCCGAGTCCGGGGTATAGCCGCCGACCGCAACTGTCTTCGCGTTGTCTCCAATCCACCCTTCCGGTGTCTTGATGCCGACGTCGATCTTCACGATATCCCTGTCCTGGAGCACCCGGTCCGACCCGATCCCGTGCACGATCTCTTCGTTCACCGAAATGCAGATGTTTCCGGGGAATCCGCGGTAGTGAAGAAAGGCACTGGTGCAACCGTAGTCCGAAATCAGCTCGGCCGCCGCGCGATCGATCTCTCCCGTGGTCGTTCCCTCCCGGGCCAATTCGCAGACCTGGCGAAGTATGTCCGCCGCTTTCCACCCCGCCTCGCGCAGCCCGTCAGCCTCGGTTCCCCTGCGCAGATGAATCTTGTTTTTCCGTTTCGCCATCGATCTGATAACCGGGAGTCCCGGCGCTGTTTCGCCGGTCACCCCTCGGCCGGGCCTCGCACCCGTCAGGCGCCGGTGGCGATCATGTAATAGACGATTCCGCCGATGACAAGAATCGCTCCAATCACCAAGAGCCAGACCACACTTGTCCCGGAAGGCAGAGCCCCCTTCTGCGCCGCCGATCGGTCGAACCTGCCTTTGATCCTGCCCTTGCGGAGGAACCCGTCGTAGTGCCGCTGGATGAGGTGGGTCTCCACCTGCCGCATGACATCGAGCAGAACCCCCACCATGATGAGCAGTCCGGTCCCCCCGAAAAACTGAGCCGCCGTTGGCGGGACCTGCATCAGACGGGTCAGCATCATGGGCAGAATGGCCACGATGGTGAGGAAAATCGCCCCGGCAAAGGTGAGCCGACTCATGGTGCGGTCGAGGAATTCGGCGGTCGCACCGCCCGGACGGACACCGGGAATATATCCCCCGTTCTTCTTCAGGTCGTCCGCGATCTGGTTCGGTTGAAACATCGTCGCCACCCAGAAGTAGCTGAAGAAGAAAATCATCGCTCCGGTGACCAGGTAGTAGACCCAGATCCACATTCCCGCTCCCCCACCGCCGAGCACCTGCGAGATGGCCTGGGCCTGGGGACTGTTGGGGAAGGCCCAACCTATGATCTGGGAGGGAAACATCATGATCGCCTGGGCGAAAATGATGGGCATCACCCCGGCGTAGTTGACTTTCAGCGGAAGACTCTGCGACTGGCCCCCATACATCTTGCCCCCGCGTACTTGTTTCGCGTAATTGACCGGGATTTTCCGCTGGGCCTGGGTGATTGATATGACCGCCGCAACCACGAAAAAGAGAAAGGCTATCAGGGCGACCAACATGAAGGGCTTCAGGGGATCGTTGCCCGCGCCGGCGACATAGGTCTGGTAAGTCTGGTAGAGAGCACCGGGCAGGGCAAAGATGATGTTGACAGTGATGATGATCGATACCCCGTTACCGACCCCGCGCTCCGTGATCTGCTCCCCGAGCCACATCAACAACATCGTCCCACCGGTGATGATGATCACCGTGGCGAGCACGAATCCGAATCCCGGTTCGGGGACCAGTTGTGCCGTCGAATCCTGCGCGATATCGCGCAGAAAAGGGTTGGCCTCGGGCGTAATCAGCGATTTTGCCAACATCCATCCCTGAAAAACGCAGAGAACGATGGTGACGTAGCGTGTGTAAAGGCTGATCTTCTGCCTCCCCCCGTCTTCGCGGGCCAGCTTGCTCAGTTTGGGAACCACCGCGGTGAGCAGCTGCATCATGATCGATGCGCTGATGTAGGGCATGATGCCCAGAGCAAACAGCGCGGCATTCTGGAGACCTCCGCCACTGAATACATTGAGGAGGGCGAGCATGGCGACCTCTCCCCGCTGGTCAGCCCGATCCATCATCTGGTCGATCCAGTCCTGCAGCACGGCTGCGTTGACTCCCGGCAGGGTGATCACGGCGCCGAGCCGGACGATGATGACGACGAGGAGAGTGAAAATGATCCGGGTTCTCAACTCCGGAATCTTGAAGGAATTGGTGAAGGCAGAAATCATGGGAAGGGAGTGCGGTGCGTTCTTGGATTCCAGGAGGGATCGGTTCCCCGGCCCGGTGTGTTCGCCGGCAAGGGATCGTACGATGCGAACGGAAGCGGAATCAAACGAAGAAACCGGAACCGGTCGGAAAAGGAGCAGGAAGAAGGAAGTTTATTCCACTTTCCCTTGTTCGGTTTCCTCCGACTCCGCGGCTACCGCGGCGGCGTTGACCTCTCCGGATGGCTCGGAATCGACGACCGTTCCGCCCGCGGATTCGATCTTTTCCCGGGCGCTCGCGCTCAGCTTGTCCACATCGACCGTCAGTTTCTTGGACAGGTCTCCTCCGCCCAGCACTTTGATGCCGTCGTAGATCCCTTTGACCAGACCGGAGGCTCGCAGCGTTTCCTCGTTGACCGTGTCGCCATTTTTGAATTTGGCTTCCAACTCGTTGAGGTTGACGATCGCGTAGCGCGTTTTGAACTGGTTGTTGTTGAATCCTTTCTTGGGCAGACGACGGAAGATCGGCATCTGGCCGCCCTCGAAGTTGGGGCGAATGGTGCCACCGGATCGGGCCTTCTGGCCCTTGTGGCCTTTACCAGAGGTTTTGCCCAGCCCGGAGCTTTCGCCCTTCCCGACGCGCCGCCGGCGGTGTTTCGCACCGGGATTGGGTCTGACATCGTGAAGTCTCATATTGATTTGGTTGTGAAGCGTTTTGGTTAGAGCGCGCGCTTCTCGGGAACACGCTTGCCCCGGTTTGCGTAGATTTCCTCCTTCGACCGGAGTTGGTTGAGGGCATCGAGCGTGGCCTTGACCACATTGGCGTGATTGTTCGAGCCCATCGATTTGGCCAAGACATCTTTGATTCCGGCGGCCTCGACAACGGCCCTCACTCCCCCCCCAGCGATCAGACCGGTTCCGGGCGAAGCGGGTAGGAGGAGAACCTTGCCACCCCCGTGGCGTCCCACCACCGGATGGGGGATGGTGTTGGGCCCGATCTCCACCGGGAGCATCTGCTTCTTGGCCGCCTCACTGGCTTTCTTGATGCACTCCGAAACCTCTTGCGCCTTGCCGAAGCCGAACCCGACTTTGCCGTTCCGATCCCCGGAGACAACCAGAGCGCTGAAGCTGAATCGCCGACCGCCTTTGACGACCTTGGCACAGCGATTGATAAAAACCACCTTCTCGAAAAGTTCCTCCTCTTCCACCCTTGGTCTGGTGTCCTCGCCGACAATGGCCTGTGCCCTTTTCAGTTTGTCGAACTTTCTGCCACTGTCCTCCGAGTAAGAGCCGCCTTCAGAAGGTGAATCCTTCTCCTGGGCGGCCGCCGTGACGGCGTTATCCTTTTCTCCCTCGGCCGCTGCAGCCACTTCGGTGTCTTTCTGCGTTTCTTCGCTCATGGTGTCGGGTGTGCTGCTTGCTTAAAAATTGAGACCGGCCTCGCGGGCCGCATCGGCGAGGGCTTTCACCTTGCCGTGATATTGATAGCCTCCGCGATCGAAAACGACGCTTTCGATTTTGGCCTCCTTCGCTCTCCTCGCGACAATTTCGCCGACCTTGAGAGCCGATTCCACGTTGGCACCCTTCTTACCCACTTCCTTATCCAGCGTCGAGGCGGCAGCCAGGGTGACTCCCTTTTCGTCGTCGATGACCTGGGCGTAAACATTCATGTTGGAAAAGTGAACGGCGAGACGGGGGCGCTCGGCGGTTCCCGCAATCTTTTTCCGGATGCGCCGCCTCACCTTGAAGCGATTCGCTTTTCGATCGTTCTGGCTCATGCTTGCTGAAATCTATTTGGGTTGGGGGATCGCGTTGACCTACTTCACGCTCTTACCCTGTTTCCTTCTCACGTACTCGCCCTTGTAGCGAATACCCTTCCCTTTGTAAGGCTCGGGCGGGTAGTAGGAACGCACGTCGGACGCAAACTGTCCGACCATCTGCTTGTCGATGCCCTCGACCTTGATCTTCGTGTTGTCCTCCACCGTCACGTTCAATTCCGGGGGAATGGGATGCACCACCGGGTGGGAATACCCCAGGTTGAGATCGAGACCATTGCCTTTGATGGCCGCCCGGAAACCGACGCCCTGAATCTCCAGTTCCTTCACAAATCCGGCGGAAACTCCCTGGACCATGTTCGAGACCAAAGCTCTGGCCGTGCCGTGCATGGCCCGGAGTTTTCTGTCGTCCGATTCTCGTCGGACCGTGAGGGTGTTGCCCTCGTTCTCCAGGGAAAGGCCCGAGGGGAGCTGCCATTCCAGCTTTCCCTTCGGCCCCTCGACCACCACGTGGTTCCGGTCTCCGATCTTCACCTCTACCTTTTCCGGGAGGGGAATCTGTTTTTTGCCAATCCGTGACATCGTTCTTTCCTTTCTCTATCTAAAGGCCAAGCGGCGCTACCAGACCAGGGCCAGCAGCTCCCCGCCGATATTCCTTTTCCGTGCGGTGTGACCCGCCATGACACCCTGAGACGTTGACAGAATCGCCACCCCCATGCCTCCGAGCACCTTGGGGATCTCCTGACACCCCACATACTGTCTCAGTCCCGGCCGGCTGACTCGCTTGAGCCCGGTAAGGGCGGGCGTGTGCCCCGAATAACGGGGTTTTGCCTTGATGATCCGGTGGCCATCTTCGACAAGGGTCTCGTAGGACCAGATATAACCCTCCTCCTGGAGAATCCGGGCGATCTGCTCCTTGATCTTCGAGTGGGGTGCGGTGAATTCTTCCAGCTCTGCGAGGGTCGCGTTCTTCAGCCGGGTAAGGAAATCGGAAATGGGGTCACTGACTACTGCCATCTTGCTTCACTTTTTGAAATGTTTATTCTTCAACGATTTCGACCTCACGCCGCCGCCGCCTCGGTTGGCTTGCGGAATGGCATACCAATCAAGGTGAGGAGCTCCTTGGCCTCCTCGTTGGTTTTCGCCGTGGTAACGATGGTCATGTCGAAACCGACCTGACGCTTCACTTTGTCCAACTCGATCTCCGGAAAAATCGTGTGATCGTTGATCCCACAGGTGTAGTTCCCCCGGCCGTCGAACGACTTGGGGGAAAGCCCGCGAAAGTCGCGAATCGTCGGTGCGGCCACATTGATGAACCGGTCGAGGAACTCCCACATCTGACGACCGCGCAAAGTCACCTTCGTACCAATGACGTCCCCCTCACGGAGCTTGAAATTTGAGATCGAGATTTTCGACCGGGTGGGCACGGGGCGCTGGCCGGTGATCCTGCCCAGGTCCTCCATGGTCGCCTCGAGGGCGCCTTTGCGATCCTCCTCGCGTCCAAAACTGCTGTTCAGGACGATCTTCTCGATCTTGGGAATCTGATGCACGTTTCCGTACTGAAATTTCTCCTGGAGAGCCGGGACCACCTGTTCCCGGTATCGTTTGAGCATGGTCAATTCCATAGCGTGTTCCTCTTCTCCTGCCTATGAGGCCTTCTTCACGTTCGAGATGTGGATGGGACCTTCCCGCTCGATGATGCCACCCTCGGGGTTCATCTGATTCGGCTTGGTATGCTTCTTGATCATGCGGACCCCCTCGACGATGACGTGACCCTTCTCCGGGAGCACCTGGAGCACCTTGCCGGTTTCGCCTCTGTGGTTCCCGGAAATGACCACGACTTCGTCGCCTCTCTTTACGTGGGTTTTCTTAGCCATAATCGCTGTTGCTTTCTTCGGGATCAGAGAACCTCGGGAGCCAGGGAAACGATCTTCATGAAGTTCTGTTCGCGGAGCTCCCGGGCCACCGGACCAAAAATGCGAGTCCCCTTCGGATTCTTGTCCTTATCGATGATCACAATCGCATTGCTGTCGAACCGGAGGATCGACCCGTCGTTTCTCCGGATGGGTGCAACCGTCCGCACCACCACGGCGCGCACGACTTCTCCCTTCTTCACATTCGCCGTCGGAATCGACTCCCGAATGTGAGCGGTAATAATATCGCCGACTTTCGCCGCGTTCGTCCGCTTGCCGATCACACCAATCATTTTCGCCACGCGAGCACCGGTGTTGTCGGCCACTTGGACCCTGGACTCCATCTGAATCATATCTGTAGAAGGGTAAAATGGGAAAAAATCAATGAGAGAGAATCTCTTTGAGGACCCAACATTTCAGCTTGCTGATAGGGCGGGTCTCTTCGAGGAGAACCCGGTCGCCGACAACGGCTTCCCCTTTCTCGTCGTGGGCATAGAGTTTTGTCGTTTTCTTGACGATCTTGCGGAATCGCGGATGCGGCACCCGGCGCATCACCTCCACGACGATGGTCTTGTCCGCCCTGTCCGACGTGACCACCCCGACGCGCGTCTTGCGCAAGCCGCGCGCCTTCGGTTCGACAAGTGCGGCCGGTTCATCGGCGACGACTTCGTCGCTCGCCTTGCCCGAATCCGCCGGTCGCTCGTCATCAACATCACTTCCTGCAATGGTGGCAGCGGATTCATCCCCTTCCTCCGGCGCAGACGATGCCTCCACTTCAACCGAATCCTCCGTGTCGGCGTCTGTGGCGCCCGCAACGGTTTCTACAGTTTCAGGTTCTTCGACGGTTTTCTCCTCCCCGGGTTCCTCGCCCCCGTCACCCGGACTTTTCTGTTTGTTTTCGCTCATGAAATCACTCTACAAATAAGTCTAGCGAACCGATCCCTGTTCGGAGGCCGCCGCGCGCTGGGCCGCCTTTTCCGTGAGCAGGGTCTCGATCCTCGCAATCTCGCGGCGAGCCATGCGAATTCGTGCCGGGTTCTCTATCTGGCCGCTCTCCTTCTGAATCCTGAGATTCAGGAGTTCCTCTTTCAGGTCGCGACGACGAGTCGCCAGTTCCTCGGCGCTCAGTTCTCTCAGTTCTCTAATATTCGAAGCCATGTCACAGTATCCTTTCCCCGGACTTATAACTAACTCTTGGAGTCGCCTGGTTCATGATCCGCTTCGGGACACGAACCGACAGCGCACTCCAAGTTTGTTCGCGGCGAGCCGAAGCGCCTCTTTCGCGGCAGATTCCGGAACACCCGAAATCTCGAAAAGCATCGTGCCGGGACGAACCACCGCCACCCAGGCCTCCACGTTACCTTTACCCTTACCCATCCGTGTTTCCGGGGGACGGGCCGTGACCGGCTTGTGGGGGAAAATCCGAATCCAGACCTTACCCTTACGCTTCAGGTAGCGGTTGATCGCGATACGGCAGGACTCGATCTGCCGATTGGTGATCCACCCCCGCCCCAGACACTGCAGTCCGTATTCGCCGAAGCTGACCTTCGTTCCGCGCTGCGCGTTCCCCGCACGGCTCCCGCGCTGTGTCTTGCGGAACTTGACTCTTTTGGGCATCAAAGGCATTGCTGATCTCCTCCTTTTATCTCGTCGTTAAAATTTCACCGTTGCTCCGGCTCTACTGGGCGTTCTGCGCTGCGTTGTTTTCGCTAGTCCCACCACCGGAGGCCGCGGGCCGCGAGTCGGATCGGTCACCGCCACGGCGGTCTCCACCCCGGCGATCACCGCCCGGTCGGTCCCGATCGCCGCCACGACGATCGCCCCCGGGGCGATCTCCACGCCGTCCGCCTGGCCCACCGCGTCGGCGTTGTCCCTGCTGAGGACGGCCTTCGCCCGTTTCCTCTTTCTTGTTCAACCAAACCTTCACTCCAATGATTCCCCAGACGGTTTCGGCCTCGGCGAACCCATACTGGATCGGGACCCGCAATGTCTGGAGCGGAACCTTGCCCTGACGGTAGTTCTCGGCCCGGGCGATGTCTCCACCCTGAAGTCGGCCGGCGCATCGGATACGGATACCCTCCGCACCAAAATCCATCGCCGTCTGAATGGCCCGCTTCATCGCCCGCCGGAAATTTACCCGCCTCTCCAGCTGGGTGGCGACCTGGGCCGCAATCCACTGCGCGTCGAGTTCCGGCTGCCGGATCTCGTGGATATCGATCTTCACCTGGGAACCATGGCACAACTTGCTGATGTGGTTCGTCATCACCTCGATTTCCGCACCGCGCTTCCCGATAATGAGTCCCGGACGAGAGGTGTGCAGGGTAACCCGGACACTGTTCCAGGCCCGCTCGATGACCACCCGGGAGACGGCGCCCTTCTGCAATCTGCCCTCGAGATAGCGGCGAATCGCCAGATCCTCGTGAAGCTGGTCGCCATACTCCTTCGGAGAGGCATACCACTTCGATTCCCAGTCCTTGTTGACTGCGAGGCGAAACCCTACCGGATGAACCTTTTGTCCCATAACTACTCTTGGTGAAACCCTCTAAAATTCCTACTTGCCGACCAGTTTCCGGGCCGTCTCGATCCACTCGTCCTTTTCGATTCGACCTTCCTTGAAGGACAGCAACTCTTCAAAGGCGGCCACCTGGTCTCCGTCCCACGAGGCGATTTGATCGAACCTGTAAATGCCCTCGGATTGGAGCTTGTCCTGGAGCTTCGGACCGATGCCGTGAATCTCGGTGAGATCGTCGACTTCGGAAGGGGCGGAATCATACACCAAACCTTTCTTCCCGTCAATCCGTGCTCCCTCGGGAATCTCCCCCTTTTCCTCACTTTTTTTCGTCCTGCTAGCCTTTTCGCCCACGATATCCCCCGATTCGGCGACCACGTCGACATCTTGCGCGCTTTCTTCCTCCGAGGGGGTTTCCTCGAGAACCTCGTTCTCCGGCTCGGGGCGGGCCTTTCTGTCGGACCCCGATTTCTTCGATTTCGGCCGAACTTCCTCGACCTCCTCTTCTCCACCGATGTCGTCTGTCAGGACAACGCGAATGTGGGAGGTCCGCTTCCGGATTGGCGCCGCCGATCCGCGGGCCCGAGGCTTGAACCGGCGGAAGGTGGGTCCCTCGCCCACGGTCGCCTCCTTGACCACGAGGGTGTCGATATCCAACTCGAAATTGTTCTCCGCGTCGGCAAGCGCCGTCTTCATTGTCTTGGCGAAGAGTTCCGCACCCTTCCGCGGAGTGAAGTTCAGGATGTCCAGTGCCGCCGAAACCGGCAGGCCCTGTATCTCGCGCGCCACATCACGCGCCTTGCGAGCGGAGATCCGGGCAAACTTGTATGTCGATACCACGTCCATTGTCTTATCTTTCCTGTGTTTAAAACTGAGTCCTGCTCACCAGAGGGCGAACGCGATCACCCACCCGGGCCTGTCCGACCTCGCCCACTCTCTCCTGGAGTAGTGCCCCCGATACCGATTCGCGGACATCCACCACCAGAGCAGTGAAAATCGGATTCTCGTCGCGATTGACCGTGACCGGGGTCCCCACCCTCACCCCGCCCTTGCGTCCGGCGTCGAGAACGACGAGTCCGATCTCCGGGTTCACGCTGACAACCCGGGAATTCTCCAACCTGCGCGCGGGGGCTTCGTTCTCGACGAGATCGCTCAGACTCTGGCTCGCTTTTGAAATTGCCAGCTCGGCGGCGTCCCGCTCCAATGCGGCAGCGTCCGGCGTGGCCGCGAGGTAGCGGAGAAAGGCCTCGCTGAGGTCATGCAGGGATCGCCTCTGCCGTTCGCTCTCCTGTCGGGCGATGTCGAGATCGCGAACCGCCTTGAGCAGCCTCTGCTCCAGACTGTCTTCGGAGGATCGGAACAAGTCCACGCCGAAAGCCTCCATCTTCTCCTGCATCTGCTGGGCCGCAAAAGCCTTCTCCTCGCTGACCCGAACCGACTCGGCCAGGCTCTCGATCAGTTGCTGACGCTTCTGCTCTGACTCCGCAAGCCGAGCCCGGGTCATTTCCAACGCCGCGCGCAACTCCAGCACTTCCGGCGATTCTTCTCCCTGCGACCTGCCCACCCTCGGGCCCAGGCACACACCGGCCAACACCAGAACGGTGAGGACAGTCCGGTATCCTGGTCCGAATGAGGGCGGGGTTTTCATGCAGAGCTCGTGACGTTCCTCCAGACGATCAGCCCTTGATCTTGGGATTGTGTCCGGAGTGCCCGCCGAATTTCCGGGTGGGAGAGAATTCCCCCAATTTGTGACCGACCATGTTCTCGGTAACGAACACCGAGATGAATTCCTTCCCGTTGTGAACGAGGAAGGTATGACCAACGAAATCGGGAGTGATCATCGATCTCCGCGACCAGGTCTTGATCGGTCGCTTCTTCCCCGACTCCTCCATATCCTCGATCTTGATGAGAAGCTTCTGGTCGACGTAGGGACCCTTTTTCAGTGAACGTGCCATGGTGCTATATCAGCTATATCAGTTGGGTGGTTTCGATCAGCGGCGGCGCTTCCTGTTTTTCCGGCGCTCCACGATAAATTTGTCGCTCGACTTGAACTTCTTTCGGGTCTTCTGCCCCTTGACGTGTCCCCAGGGGCTCTTGAGGTGCTGGCGGCCGCCTCCCGATTTCGATTTGCCTTCACCTCCCCCGTTCGGGTGATCGACGGGGTTCATACACATCCCTCGGACGGTCGGGCGGAAGCCCCGCCAACGGGTGCGCCCGGCCTTGCCGCTGGATGTGTTCATGTGTTCGTGATTGCCCACGATGCCCACGGTGGCCACGCACTTGCAGTTGATCTTGCGAATCTCGCCCGAAGGTAGTTTGATCAGGGCATAGTCACCCTCCCGGTTGGAGAGCATGCAACTCTGCCCGGCGCTTCGCGCAATTTGGCCCCCTTTTCCCGGAACCAGCTCGACGTTGTGGATCGAGGTTCCGGTTGGAATCTTCGACAGGGGCAGACAACAGCCCGGCTTGATCGGAGCCTTCTCGCCAGCGGACACCGTGGCTCCGACCTCCAGACCGCGCGGTGCCAGGATATAGGATTTCTCCCCGTCCTCATACTCGATCAGGGCAATCCGGGCGGTTCGGTTGGGATCGTATTCGATCGCGATCACCTTGGCCGGTTCCCCGGTACGCCTTCTTTTGAAGTCGATGAGACGGTACTTCCGCTTGTGCCCACCTCCTCGATGACGGCAGGTGATGCGGCCGTGGTTGTTCCGCCCGCCGGATTTCTTGAGAGGACGGCAGAGACTTTTCTCCGGCTCTGACTTGGTGATCTCCTGGAAGTCCGGCAACAGTTTGTACCGGTTCGACGGTGTGAGCGGTCGGTATGATTTCAGTGGCATATCTCTGTCTCCTCAGCTTGTCTGGTCAGACGAGTTCGATCTCCTCGCCGTCCTTCAGTTTTACGAAAGCTTTCTTCCAGTTTTTGGTCCGGCCGAAGTCGGCCCGGCGTTCCCGCTTCTTCTTTCCGAGATAGTTGGCGGTGCGAACCGACTCCACCTTCTTGCCGAAGAGGCGCTCGACCGCATCGCGGATCTCCACCTTCGTGGCCTTGGGGTTTACCTTGAATACATATTCGTTGTTCGTCTCGGTAAGAATGGTGGCCTTCTCACTGAGCTGGATGGTGTCGATGACCTGGAACAAATCTTTCATCTAAAAATCTCCTGAATCGAACTGGGTGTTTGCTACTTCGCCGCCGTTCTCGCGGCCAGGGTCTCCATGGCGTCATCGACGATGACGATCTTGTCGTGATAGAGAAGGTGCTCGGTATTGACCTCATCGGCCGTCATGAGAAGCACCGGCTTGACGTTTCGCCCCGCCAGTTTTGTCTTCTCGTCGAACTCCCTTCCCACCACGAGAACTTTGCGGGCGTCGCCGGTCAGATCGCCCACTGCGGTGACGAAGGATTTCGTCTTGCCGTCGGGTACGGAAAAGGAACCTGTCGAAATAACATCGCCGTTGGCAATGCGCTCCGTCAGCGCCTTGGAGAAGGCGAGCCGACGCACATTCCGGGGCACCTTCTTGGAATAATCCCGAGGTCTGGGCCCGAAGACCACACCCCCACCGCGGTGCACCGGAGAGGCGTTTCCTCCCTGGCGGGCCCGGCCGGTTCCCTTTTGCCGGAAAGGCTTCTTGCCCGAATCGGAAACTTCGCCGCGGGTCTTCGCGTTGGCCGAACCGCTACGCCGGTTGGCATGCATCGCCACGATTACGTCGTGCACGGCCTGACGCCCCACCGCGGAGTCCTCCACGACTCGGATGTTCGCCTCCTTGGCGTCGTCAATGGTTATGGTTTTTGCTGCCATCTTTTCTCACTCTCTTCGATTGACCGGCCCCTGAGCCGGATCCTGCGTTTACTCACCCTCTTTGGCGGCATCTTCTCCGCCCTCCTTCTTTTTCAGATCCTGAACCGGCTTTTCCTTTTTCACCGCTGGCCGGATCACGACGTACCCGCCCTTAGCTCCGGGGACCGCACCGCTCACGAGGATCACGTTGTCCTCGGGGCGTTTCTTCACGATCTTCAGGTTCTGCACGGTCCGGCGATAGTTGCCATGGCGGCCGGGCATCTCGGCATTTTTCCAGATTCGGGCCGGAGTCGTTCCCGCTCCCACGCCTCCGGGACGTCGGTGCATCATGTGACCGTGAGACTGGGGTTGCCCGGCGAAATGGAACCGCTTGACCACACCCTGAAATCCCTTGCCCTTGGACGTTCCGATGACGTCGATCCACTGCCCTTCTTCAAACAAATCCATCCCCGGATGATCGCATTCGGGAAGCTCCTCATCGCCGTCGAGTCGAAACTCCAGCACTTTCCGCTTCGGACTCGCCCCGTGTTTCTTCACGTGACCGAGCTGGGGAGCGTTGAGTCGGGATTCCTTCTGATTGTCATACCCAACCTGGACGGCGGTGTAGCCATCGCTCTCCTGCGTCTTTTTCTGGAGAAACTCGTTGTCGCTGACGTCGATCACGGTCACCGCGATCGAGTTGCCTTCCTCGTCGAAGACGCGGGTCATCCCGACTTTCTTGCCGATTATTCCAATGCTCATGATTCGATGCGCTCTGCAGCCTGGTTGAAGTTTAGATCTTGATGGTGATATCCACACCCGCAGGAAGGTTCAGTTTCTTCAACTCGTCCACGGTGCGGGCGGTAGGTTCCACGATCTCGAGCAGACGCTTGTGCGTCCGGATCTCGAACTGTTCCGCCGACTTCTTGTTCACGTGGGGCGAGCGGTTGACACTGAACTTC
Source organism: uncultured Akkermansia sp. (assembly GCA_964562825.1). Lineage (GTDB taxonomy): Bacteria > Verrucomicrobiota > Verrucomicrobiia > Verrucomicrobiales > DEV007 > Arctic95D-9. The sequence goes on along the minus strand of CAZLUZ010000002.1, from coordinate 14,223 downwards.
TCGATCCGTGTGGGCAGCGGGATCGGACCGGATACCCGTGCCCCAGTACGCTTGGCCGTATCGACGATGTCGCTCGTCGATTTGTCGAGAAGGCGCGAATCATAGGCCCTCAACCGAATTCTGATTTTTTGACTCATCTCTCTAGTCCCCTTGCTTGTCTAAAATTCTCAAATGATTTGTTCCATCATCTGCTTCAACACATTCTCCGGCACTTCATCGAAGCGGAGCGGTTCCATGGAAAAACTGGCCCTGCCCTTGGACAGGCTGCGCATGTCGGTGGAATAGCCGAACATCTCGGCCAGGGGCACCTCCGCCTTGACCCGGCTCAGTCCATTCCGGGAATCGATCTCGTTGATGCGTCCCCGACGACGGTTGAGGTCTCCGATAATATCGCCCTGATACTCTTCGGGCATGTCCACGTCGACCGCCATGATCGGTTCGAGAAGCACGGATTCGCCCTCGCGGAAAGCCTGGTGCATCGCCTGAACCGCGGCCACTTTGAAGGCCTGCTCGTTCGAGTCGACGTCGTGAGAACTCCCCCCGAGGAGATCGACGTGAATATCGACCACCGGGTAGCCGAGAATCACTCCATTGATGGTCGCCTCCCGGATCCCGGTGAGACAGGCGTTGATAAACTCCCGGGGGATCTCCCCGCCGGTCACCTTGTCGTCGATGGTGACCCCCTTGCCCCGCGGATTGGGTTGAAGGTGCAGGATGACGTGCCCGTACTGTCCTTTGCCCCCGGTCTGTTTGACCAATTTGTATTCTCCGCGCGAGCCTTTGGTCACCGTCTCGCGGTAGGCGATCTGGGGTTTGCCCGCATTGGTCTTGACCTGGTATTCCAGTTCCATCCGATCGCGAATCACCTCGAGATGAAGCTCGCCCATCCCGGCGATAATGGTCTGGCCGGTCTCCTCGTCGGTCGAGACGACGAAAGTCGGATCCTCCTCGGCCAGCGACTGCAGGGCGAGGGCCACTTTCTCCGAGTCGGCCGTTGTCTTCGGCTCGATGGCCATGGAGATCACGGGGTCGGGAAAAGCGGGCGGTTCGAGCATGATGTCGAAACCCTGCTCGTGAATGGTGTCTCCGGTGCGCACGTTCTTCAGCCCGACCAACGCGGCGATATCGCCGGAATAGCAGGTCTCGATATCCTTGTGGTCGTTGGCCTGAATCTGAATGAGTCTTCCGATTCGGGTCTTCCTGCCGGTGCGGGAATTGATGACCTGATCGCCCTTCGAGATGTGCCCGGAATAGACGCGCATGAAAACGAGTTTCCCCACGTACTTGTCCGACCAGAGTTTGAAGGCCAGGGCGCAGAATTTACCGGCGTCGCTGGCGGGAGCCTCGACCGGGGAATCGTCCTCGGCACTGCGCGTCCCCAGAGCCGCTTTCACCTCGAGCGGACTCGGAAGGTAATCCACCACGGCATCGAGCAGTCCCTGGACCCCTTTGTTTTTGAACGCCGAACCGGCGATCACGGGTATCACGATACTGGCGATGGTGGCCCGTCTCAGGGCTGCCTTGATATCCCCGGGAGTGATTTCCGCCTCGTCGAGAAATTTCATGCCGAGTTCCTCGTCGGCATCGGCCAGGGTCTCGACCAGAAATTCCCGGGCGGCGTCGGCCCTCGCCAGTTGTTCCGGGCTCAAGTCGCCCACCTCATAGGTGGAGCCCATCCGATCGCTGTCCGAATAGACGACCAACTTCCTGTTGATCACATCGATCTGGCCGACCAGACCGTCCTCGGCACCGTTGGGGAGAAGGACGGGAACGGCATTTGCCTTCAACTTGTCCCGAATATCCGCGACCACAGCTTCGAAGTCAGCCCCGGTGCGGTCCATCTTGTTCACAAACACAATTCGGGGAAACCCGTATCGGTCCGCTTGTCTCCAGACGGTTTCCGACTGCGGTTGCACCCCGGCGACGCCGCAGAAAACCACCACCGCGCCGTCCAGAACGCGCAGAGAGCGCTCCACCTCCGCGGTGAAGTCCACGTGGCCCGGAGTGTCGATGATATTGATGCGCTGCTTCTGGCCCGGGAAATTCTTGACGATTCCCGGTTCGTCCAGCTGCTGCCACGAGCAGGAGACCGCGGCTGAAGTGATCGTGATACCCCGATCCTGCTCCTGGGGCATCCAGTCGGTGGTGGCCTGCCCGTCGTGCACCTCACCGAGTTTGTGAATCGTCCCCGTGTAAAAGAGGATCCGCTCGGTGAGAGTCGTTTTCCCCGCATCGATGTGCGCCGCAATCCCAATGTTCCGGGTTCGTTCCAGAGGAACTTCCCGGTTGGGGGAATTGTGGACAGGCGCGCTCATGATGACGGAAAGAGAAAGCCACGGTATTACCAGCGGAAATGAGCGAAAGCCCGGTTGGCCTGGGCCATCTTGTGGGTTTCGTCGCGCTTCCGGATCACGGTTCCCTGGTTGGTCGCCGCATCCCGGATCTCGTTGGCCAGGGCGACGTGCATCGGTGTGCCTCGCCGTCCTCTGGCAGAATTCACGATCCAGCGCATGGCCAGAGATTCCTGACGCTCCTCGGACACTTCGAGAGGAACCTGGTAGGTGGCGCCTCCAACTCTGCGGTTTTTGACCTCCACACGAGGTTTCGCGTTTTCAATGGCTCGGATGAGAACCTCGAGCGGGTCGACCGACTCACCGCCCTCGTTCGCACGATCGATGGCGGCGTAGACGATGCGCTCGGCGAGCGCTCGCTTCCCCTGCGTCATCACCTTTGAGATGAATTTGGCAACCAGCGGGCTGTCGTAACGCGGATCGCGCGTATCCGGCTTCGCGTAGACTCTTTTTCTTCGGGACATAGGACTATTTCTGCAACTTCAAAAACATTCGTATCACCGAGAAACTGATTTCTGTCCGTGAGGATCAGGAATCAGCCGCTCGATTTCGGGCGCTTGGCCCCATATTTGGAACGAGCCCGCTTGCGCCCGTCCACACCGAGGGTGTCGAGGGCGCCTCGGACGACGTGATAACGCACCCCGGGAAGGTCCTTCACCCTCCCGCCGCGCACGAGCACGATGGAGTGCTCCTGGAGATTGTGCCCCTCGCCACCGATGTAGGCAATGACCTCCTGACCGTTGGTCAGGCGAACCTTGGCGACCTTCCGGAGAGCCGAGTTCGGCTTCTTCGGTGTTCTCGTATAGACCTGGAGGCAGACCCCACGACGCTGCGGACACTGGTCGAGTGCCGGCGACTTGGACTTGAAGGGCTTGTCTTGCCTTCCCTTGCGGACGAGTTGGTTAATCGTGGGCATAACGTTTCCGTTTGCGTTCAAAAAAAATTACAAATGATCTCCCCCGTATGGGCCAACGAGCGGCCACTCCTTCCCTGAAAACTCTAAAAATTCGAGAAACCAGGCCGGAAGACGGTGTGCCGGGGATCGGAGGAGGGCGGGAATATAGTTAGGACACGCCGCTACGCAAGCGGTATTTCCTAATTTTTTCTAATAAGTTCTCGGAACACGAATGGCTCCGGGGAGGCGTCAGCCCCGCCTGACTCGGAGCACAACCCCTTTTTCCACCGAAAAATTCACCCGTTCCGGATTGTAGTCCATGGTCACGGGCCGTGATTCCCCATCGACCTCGATCACACGCGAATCCAGATTGCGCTCGCCGGCGAGAGTCTCCGCCCTATCCAGAGGCAATCCCACGAAGTCGTCGTCCCGCCCCGGCGCGGGGTCGGATTCCTCCGCGGGCGGATTTTCCCCCGGTGATTGGACGGGAGCACAGCCGGAGAAATGAAGGTGAGCCAAGCAGAGGATCGCGGCAAAAAATGGCGAATATGTCATGGCCGAAAAATCTCGCAGGGACAAACTTTTTTGCTCAGGTGACCACCTGTTCCAGGGCCGGCGATACCAGGTCGTTCCGGATCAATTCGCCCTCCGGGGAGAAACGAAAGAGCTTGATCCAGCCATCCCCACCACGAGGGGCCCACTGGGCGTTTACCAAGTGCTGGTGCACCACCGTTTCGTCGGCGCGCACATCAACGCGGACGGCCGATGCGACTCCGTCCGAGGGTATGATGTCTCCCCACTCCGTGGTCTCGAAGGGCCGGTAATGGCCGTTGACCACCAGGCGAATCTGCGAGTGCGGTTCCACGAGGGCGCGCCAGAGTTCTTCGCCACAATTTACTCCGCCATCCTCCAGGGCCACCCCATAGAGGTAGGGGCTGTTGTGCGTCTCCGGCGTCGTGTGCCGTGCCTCCCCAGTGCGGACGAGCGACAGATGATCGATGTACTCGTGAGTGAGCAGGATCGTGGGAAACCCCTCATTCTTCGACAACCAAGCGTCCGCCCACCCCACCACTCCATCGCGGGGACCAAACTCGAGAGAGAGGATGTGCCAGTCCCGATCGCCCAAGCGCAGACGATGGACCGTGTTCTGCAGTTCACCGCTGCGATAGGCCCCCACCAGGGCGCCCCGGTTGAGTTCATTGTCTTCCGGCCGAAAATATTGATTGAGGCGAGTGAAGCGGCAACTCCCCACGCTGGACCTGCCGAGGTCGTGATTTCCCACGGTGACCACGTAGGGAAGACAGTCGTCGAGGAGGGAAAAGGCCTCCCGAGCCCGTTTCCATTCCTCCGGGAGATTGTCATTGGTCAGGTCGCCGACCTGAATCGCCGCCGCCACTCCCAGCTCCCGCCCCTCTCCCCGGAGCCATTCCATGGTCTCCAGGAGGAGCGGAAAATGGTGCTGCTCCCTGGTGTAGTTCTGGAGGTCGGGGAGAACCGCCAAGGTCCAACCAGGTCGGTCGAAGTGCTTCCTGAGGGTTGAGGCCATGGTTAAGCAATCTTAAGCATCCCACCCCGGCGTGCACCCGAAAATTTCGTCACAAATCTCGTGCCATGCCGGATCAGCGGATGCGGAAATCCCTGGGATGCGGGGAAAAGACTTCCGGCTGCGAGCGGGGGGAGGCCTCCTGGGCTCCCGGCTTCGATCCGGGGCCGAGCCGCGGCGAGGGAGTACTCGATGAGTACGCGATGATTTTGCGAATCAGATCGGCACCGGTTTGGCTCAGTTTTGCCTTCGGCGTGAAAAGCACTTCCTGCATGCTCAGGCCGTAATACGCGACATTCTTCTTTTGCGCCGGGAGGATCCCCCCTCCTTCGATGGCGACCCCGGCGAAGAGACCTTCGCGGTCGGAATAGACCAGGATCGGGCTCTGCACATTGGCCACCGCTGCCTCACCGCCCGCGGACCTGGGGCCTGCCGTCGCCCGGACGTCGAGCCCGAATTTGACTCCGCCCTCGCGGAGAATCTTCATGCCTTCCTCGTGCATGATGCAGAAGACGGTGTTGGCGTTTTGGGCCCCGATCTGCCATCCGTAGCTGCCTTCGGCATTGGCCACAAAGGCCGGGGGACTCCAGTGACCGTTCCGGCGATCCCGGACCAGCGCCACTCCTCCCCCGCCCTGGGCACCGATTCCAATTCCCGCCTTGAACTGCTGGATGATGATGATCCCAAGGGCATCTTCGAGAACGGAGGGGGAAATGCGGGTTTCCGGGTTGCGCTGGATATCGTCGAGGCGCTCCATGGCTTTCTCGATTTTCTCATCCAGCCGGTCGCGATTCGGCTGAATCAATTGGGCTGAAGCGGGCGTCACCCCCGCTCCGAAAAGAACGATGAGAAAAGTCAGGACGGAGGTTTTGGCAGAAGAATTCATGGCATTGGCTTCAAAAGAGTCTGACGAACGATACCATGGCTTGATTCAGCAGTCGTGTTATACTGCTCCCGCTATGATGGATACCATACTCGAGCGTTTTCCCGTTCGAACCGTCCTCCGGGATGAGCTACCCTGTTCCGTCCGACCCCTGGAAGAGGCGGATGAATCGGCTTTCCGCGACTTTCATCGAGTCATACCGGAAAGAGAGCAATTGTTCATCCGAAGCCAGATCCGCGATGGCACCCTCTTCCGCGAGTGGCTTGGCGAACCGTCCTTCGAGACGAACCTGCCGCTCATGGCTTTCGTCGACGGACGCCTTACTGCGATGTGCCTGCTCCACCAGCGTCCCGGGGGATGGAAACGCCACATCGGCCTCGTCACTTTTCTTACCCATCCAGATTATCACGGACTCGGCCTGATTGACCGGCTTCTGGAGATCATCATCGAGGTGGCGAAGGAAAGCGGTCTGCTCCGGCTGGAATCGGAACTCAACGGGGAGCGCGAGAGCGCGATCGAAGCCCTGGGGAGCGCCGGGTTCGAGGAACTGGTCCGCCTGCCGGGCTACATTCAGGACATGAAGGCCCAGTATCACGATTATGTCCTCATGGGGATGAAACTGATCCCCGCCTACGAGCATCTGGGAGCGGGCGATTGATCCAAATCGCCCGCCGCTCCCCGATTGATTCAAATTTGTAACAAGAAATTCCCTTCTCTCCGCACCGCGAAGTCGGAGATTGGGAGGGGTTCCCTTCTCGCCCGGGCACTCCGGAGCCGATTCGAAACCCGGGAACGCTCCGCGCCAACCCGCCTGCCCTAAGCACCTCATCATGTCCTCAACTCAACTCAAACGCTACCTTCCCATCTTTGTCGCCGCTCTCGGCTTTCTGTTTCCCTTTTTCATCGAGATCCCCGGGCTCTCCGAAGCGGGGCACCGGCTGCTCTCCATCTTTCTGCTCGCCGTCATCCTCTGGGTTTCGGAGGCGATCCCCCTTTTCGCCACATCGGCGATAGTCATTCTCGCCCTGATCCTCTTTCTCAGCGATGTTTCAAAGAATCTGGGCTGGGCCTGGGGTGTGGCCGAGGGCTTCGGCGAGGCGGGGCCACCCTCCTACACCCTTTATTTCAATAGTCTGGCCAACAGGGTGCTCATCCTTTTTCTGGGGGGGTTTTTCCTCGCCTTCGGCGCGGCGAGATTCGGAGTCGACCGGAACCTGGCCGCCATCATGCTCAAACCTTTCGGGAAAAAACCCGCCAACGTCCTCCTCGGTCTCATGCTGATCACCGGAGTGCTCTCCATGTGGATGAGCAACACCGCGACCACAGCAACCATCATGGCCGTGGTGCTGCCCATCATTTACGGGTTGAAAGAGGGCGACAAATTGCGGGTCGGCCTCGCTCTCGGGATTCCCTTCGCCGCTAACGTCGGAGGAATAGGAACTCCGATCGGCACCCCTCCGAATGCCATCGTCCTCGGGGCCATGACCAAACCGATGGGAGACAGCGGCCAGATCGTGGGGCAGTGCACCTTTTTTCAGTGGATGGTGTTCGCCATCCCCATCGCCCTCACGCTGCTCATCATCGCGTGGCTCCTCATCATCGTCCTGTTCCGACCTTCGGAGAAGGAGTTGATCATCCGCATGGACGTGAAATGGGTAAAATCGAAACAGGCCGTCATCTACTACGCGACGGCGATCTTCACGATCCTGATGTGGGTCACCGGCAGCCTGCACGGCGTGAATTCCTACGTGGTGGGCATGTTCCCCGTGGTTATCCTGCTAGCCACCGGAGTCGTGGGGTCTCGCGAGTTTCGCGCCCTGGAGTGGGATGTTCTCTGGCTCGTGGCGGGGGGAATCGCTCTCGGTATCGGCGTGTCCCAGACAGGCTTCGATGAGTGGATCGTGGGGCTGATTCAGTGGGACGCTCTCGGCGCCGCGTATTTCGGGATCTCCATCTGCCTGGCGGCGCTCCTCATGAGCACCTTCATCTCGAACAGCGCCGCCACGAATCTGCTGGCCCCGATCGCCGTCGCCGTAGCCATCTCGGTGGGAGGAAACGCCGCCGCCATTCTGGTTTTCGTGGCCATGGGCGCATCTTTGGCCATGTCCATGCCCATCAGCACCCCGCCCAATGCCATCGCCTACAGCTCAGGCGCATTCAGCACGAGGCAGATGGCGCTGGCTGGATTGATCATCGGACTCGCCGGACTCGTGCTGACCTTCTTTCTCCTTCCGCCGCTGCTGCGCTTCGCCGGCGTCTCCTCATGACCCCACCCAAAGTCCGAATCCTCTGCACCCACCGCGATGAGGAAACCCTGAATCGTCTGACCGCAGCTCTCGGGGAAATCTGCGGGGGCTCGATTTCGATCGAAGCCCTGCCGGACGGAGAAGCCATCGCCCAGGCTCTCGCCGGACCGGAAAGGGCGGCATGGGGAGATATCGCCATGATATTCTCCGATTTCGGGGGACAGGGAACAGGCACGGCGCCGTTCCTCAAGGGCCTGCGTCACAATCGCCTGCGCCGCATCCGCCGGGTCTACTTCGGCGAAGCTTCTTCCGGCGAGCCACTCGACGGCCTCCTCCAACAAGGCGCCGTTCACGCCCGGCTCGACCCTGGATTTTCCCAGGCGGAGCTGAGGGCCCTCCTCCGGGATCACCTGACCGATTTTGTGGTTTCTGCGCCGGAACTGATCGAGTTGCTCGACCCCCTGCTCGACTCGGACCGCATCAGACAGCATTTCGAGGAGTCCCCTTTTACCACGGGGATTCCCCATTCCCTGATCGAGGACACCCCTCCGGCCGACGCGAAGATCGAGGACGGGATGGTTGGCGAATTCGACCGGATTCTGGGGACTCCCCAACGCAAAACCTACGAACCCGGCGACGATCTGGTCCGTGAGGGCGACGACGCCGGACGGATCTGGATCATCCTTGCGGGACAGGTCAAGCTGGTGCGAATCGTCGAAGAAGAAGAGGTGATCTTCCACTCGACAAGTGCGGGGAAAATCGTCGGACTGATGTCGCTGTCGCTGCAGAATCCGGTCTTTTTCACGGTGCGCGCCATCTCCCCGGTCACGGCCATCGTTCTGGATCGGTCCGAGGTGCGTCGAGCTCTGCACGAGAGCCCCCTGCTCGCACACTACCTCATCACCGTGATCATGCGGAGCATGGCGCGTCGCAACGTGAGGGCGGCCGAATTGCTCATGGAGGTCCGAACCCTCAACAATCAGATCGGCCGCCAGAGGGACGAACTCGCCCGGACCCTGCGAGAACTCCGGGCCACCCAAAACCAACTTGTCGAAACCACCAAAATGGCCACACTGGGTAACCTGGCCGCCGGTATCGCTCACGAGTTGAACAATCCCGTCGGAGCCATGCTCCGCTCCGCCGAACACCTGGAGACGGACATCCTCGCCCTGATCGATCGATGCCATGGCAGCCTGGCCGGACCCCGGGCCATCCAGGAAGTCAGGTCGATTCCACCCCTGACCACCCGGGAGGAACGCCACTTTCGCAAGGAGCTGGAGGAAAAACTCCAAATCACCAAGCAACAGGCTGCTTCCCTGATTCTGGCCGGGGTTCACAGCCCGGAACGGTTCCTCGAAATCACCGGTCTGCGCCGGCCGCCTCGCGGCCGGGAATTGACGGAGTTGATCACGGAAATCTCTCTCGCCGGGCAGATTGGTGTGGCACTGCGCAATCTGACCAATTGCGCCAACCGCGTCTCGGGACTGGTCAAGAGTCTCCGCCTTTATTCCCGGGAAGAACCCGATGCTCTCGAGCCGGTGAACATCAACGAAACGCTGGTCGACACCCTTTGCATCCTCGCGGGCCCTCTGAGGGCCATCGAAGTGGAAAGGGATTTCGGAGAGCTCCCCCTCGTTCCAGGAAACGCCTCCCAACTGCAACAGGTCTGGACCAACCTTCTCACCAACGCGGCCCAAGTCATGGAGGGGGAAGGCAAAATCTCCATCCGAACCTCCCGAATCGAAAACGACGGGGTCCGGGTCGAGATCGAGGATAGCGGCCCCGGAATACCGGACGAAATCCAAGACAAGGTCTGGGACCTCCGCTTCACCTCACGCTCCGGCCGGGTCGAATTCGGTCTCGGCATGGGCCTGACCATCACGAAAACCATCGTGACGAAACACGGCGGCGACATCAGCTTCCAGTCCTCCCCGAATGGAACCATCTTCACGGTCGAACTTCCCGGAAGCGAAAAATCGGACGAACCCTGATTCCGGCTGGTGATTCCCAGCGAAAACCGGTAAGATGTTGCCCAGTAGATCTTCCCTTAGACGCATCATGAACCAGATAGCCATCGTCACCCTGGAAGACGAACCGGAGGTTCGCCAGGCCATCACCCGGGATCTCGAGTCTTTTGGCGGGCATTTTCGCATCGAAAGCGCCGAGGATGTTGAGGACGCGAAGGAGTTGTTGGCGTCCATCGAGCGCGACGGCGATCTGGTCGGACTCCTGCTCTGCGACCACCGCCTCCCCGGCAAATCCGGGGTCGATTTTCTCACCGAACTGGAGGCGACCGAGTCCGGGCGCACCATGCGCAAAGTTCTGCTCACCGGTCAGGCGAACCAACAGGATACGATCCAGGCGATCAACTCCGGCGGCCTCAGACATTTCATATCCAAACCCTGGACATCGGAACAACTCGCCGAGGTGGTCAGGGAGCAACTCACCGATTTCGTTCTCGAAAACCGCGATGTCGATCCTTTGCGTTACCTCCCGGTGCTCGATGGGGCCCGGCTCATGGAGAAGGTCGCCCGAGGTTCCATGGTGGATTAGGCTCGATTTTCCCCTTTTCGTGGAAGGAGAAGCCTCGTCACGGCCCCAAGGGCCGATGACCGGTGCGGGGATAAACCATCGCGGTTACCTCTCCCAGGCGTCTGGTTAGCGTTCGGGCCGATGCCACGGGCCGATGGAGCCATGCCCCGAGAGGGCACGATCGCTCGCCCCACCTGAATGTCCTGAACCCGAGAGTCCGGAGAAGCGTCGTCCGGCAAACCGGAAGTTATTTCGTGGTAAACTCTTCGAGAAAGCAGGAGATGGATCCGAAGGGATCGAATTCGGCACTGACCTCGATCGGGAGACGCAATTCATCATCGGTTACCCAGAGCGAGGCTCGCTTAAATTCCTCGGGGAGGGACTCCAAGTTGTCCCGGGAAAGCACCCGGTTACCCGAGAGGTCGATCTCGATGGCATCCACCTCCTCATCTCTCCAATTCCTCTTGCCCTTCGATTTCACGGTGAAATTGACCAGGTAATAACCCGTCCGGGAAAAGACGAGGAGAGAATACTGCTCTCCGATCTCTTCGAGAGGTTGGCTGCGGACGTAGAGCCCCGCAGAGAGCGGATCCAGCGCCGCCTCATGGAAGGATTTCACCGTGATCGGCTTGACCTTGGCTTCGTCTTCTTTCGGCTTTTTCGGCTCCTTCAGCACTGTGGTGGTGATGGCTGTCTCAGTGAATTCCGTCTGGTAGCTGATCTTCTCCTCGGGGCGGTCGGCCGTCTGTTCGAGGAGGAGGGGCTTGAGCGTCGCCTTGTCGACCACACTGGCAAACTCGCCCTCGTAGGGAAAAACTTGGCGAGCCGCTCCTACCGTTCCTCCCTTGCCGAGAATCCGGAGGCGTTCTCCGTCGTCGTTCAGACTGACCTCGATCGAGCCGGCGTTGACGACGTCCTTCCAGCCGACCTTGAAGGTGAAATCGGCGGCCGGAAGCGCCGGGAAGTCTCCCGGCGGGTCGATCGACAACAGCATTTCCCAATTGTCGAAGAGCGCCTCCAGGCTCTCGTCATACCTGCTCTTCTCCTTCTCCTGGGAGAGGACGCCCTCCGGGAAGATGATCGAGCCAATCGACAGCAGAAAGACGATCCAGAAATCGGAACTCCGGCGAGCCAAAGAAAACACCTTTTCCATAGCAAGAGCTTGCTAGATAGACCCGAATTTCCTTCCTGTCCACATGGCTCTCTGTGTCGTTTTTTTCATTTTGCGCCCTCATCCGAATGCGGAGGGTTTTCCGGTCGACGTCACCGTATCTTCGGCTATTAATCAACTCAAACCCCACCCAAAGACAAAGATGAAAACGAATTGGACGCTTTTCCCATCGCTCGACCCGAGCCAGGTCACCATCCGCGCCCTCGCCCTAATCTGGACGGCTCTCGCCTTCGTCTCTCTCCCCCTCCAGGCCCAGAGTGATCCTCTCGCGGAATCGACCAGCAAGTTCTACGCGAAAAAGGCCGAGGAACATGTCGAGAATGCGAGAAAGGCGATGGAGAAGGAAGAATGGAAAGAAGCCAATCGGCTCAGTCTCGCCGCCCTCAAGCTGGACAAGGACTCAATTGACGCCCTCCGGCTGGTCTATCTCTCCTCGGCCAGGCTGAAATCGCCCAAGACACTCTCGGCGGCGCATTCCCTGTTCCTGCACCCGGACTGTCCTTTCGAGGAGAGAGTCCGTCTGTTGGCCCTCTTCCAGCTCGCCGGGGACAATCTCCGCTTCACCGAGTGCTACAATGCGCTCGGAGAAGAGGAGAAAAAGGACCCCGATGTCCTCTTCCTCAAGACCAGATTCCTCGCCACGCGGGGAGCAGGGACCATGGCCCGCCAGCTGATCGAGGAATTCTACGAGGAGGGCGGCGAAGATCGCCGGTTCGACGCGCTGCTGGCCAACATGCTGGTGGTGAGCAGGGACGAAGAGGATCGCAAGCGCGGCCAGGAGATTATCGTCAAGCTGCTCGAAGAAAAGGACCCCCAGGCCAGATCGGCCCTCCTCTCGCTCTGGAACGTCCCTCCGGGCACCCTCCAGGCCGACCTCTTCCCCGCAGATATCATCGATCAGGCGGCCAGCCTGCCGGAAGCCGGGCCCAGAGAGTACCTGATCGGAGCCAAGGTCGAAATCGTGAGAAACGCGGAGCAGCGCGAGGAGCAGCAAAAAATTCTGGAAGCCGCCATCGGAAAATACGGCGGTTCCGATCCCCTCCTCATGAGCGGTTGGCTGGTGCAGTTCGGTCGCTTCGATCTGATCCTCGAAATGATCGACGAAACGCGAGGCCGCGAATCGCTGGAGCTCTACGACGCCCGTCTCGTTGCCCTGGCCGCGGCCAAGGGCCCCGAAGCCGCGGAGGCCTGGTTGGAGGAACCCCACGAAGATTCCTCGGAGATCATGACGTGGCTCTCCCGGGCCAAATTGGCCAAGGCCAAGAGCGACGACCTGTCCGCCGTAGCGCACTGGTATCGAGCCTACAATCTGGCCGAGGAGGAAGAAAACGGCGACAGTCTGGTGGCGGCCTATCGCACGGCTCTCCAACTGGGCAACGCCGGCGAGGCGGTCAAAGCTTTGCTGAAAGCCTCGGAAAAACCCGGACCCGCTTTTCCTCGCAGCCTGGAGTTGCAACCGGTCGTCGGCTACCTCTACGAAGAAGATCGGCTGGACGACCTGCTCCAACTCACCCGGGTCCTCCTGCAGCGCGAGCCCTCCAATCTCTTTCTCAACAACAACTTCCTCTACCTCTCCCTCCTGCTGGGCGAGCCCAACGAAAAGCTGCTGGAGTTGGCGAAAAAGCTGGTCGAGGAGCGGCCCAATGTCCTCGGGCTCCGCACCACTCTGGCTTTCGGTCTGCTGCAGAAAGGGGAGTTCGAAGAAGCCGAAAAGGCCTTGCAGGGAGAGGATCTGGATTGGGAAGTCGAGGCGGGTCCCGCCGACTGGGCGATCAGGGAATTGACTCTGCTGAAGACCGGCAAAGCCGAAGAGGCGGAAGAGATCGCCGGAAAATACGAAAGCGAGAACATCACCTCGGCGGAGCGGGACGCGTTCGCTAAACTGCGCGCCGAATCCTGAGGCGCTTCGGCCCGGGACCAGCCCGTGCCAAAGCGCGACAACAGATGAGGGATCGCGTAGATTGAGCTGTCCGGAGAGGTTCGACAATCAACTGATGTACAGCGGAGGTATCGGCTCCCCGCGAGGGGGCGGCACGGAGAGTCTGACCGCGGGGGTGGCCAGGCAGATCGGGTTCGCCCTCGCCGTCATGCTGGCTTTCATCGGGGGAACGATCTGGGGCCTTCACTTCCCGCGACAGGAAGCCCGGCCGACACTCGGACCGCCCGCCGTGCCGGCGGGGGTCTCCCCGTCGAGGCGTTTCGGAACCCGCGATGGGGAACCGGAGGATTTCTATCCCGTTGCCGAGTTTCGTCAACAGTCCGGCATCCTCATCGGTTGCTACGATCAGCTGAACACGAATCCCGAGCTTTACGTCAACATTGCCCGAGCCATCAACGGCCGGCTCCCGCTCTTCGGACTTGTCTTTGACGCCGACCAAGCCGCCAGAGGACGAAAATTGTTGGCCGAAAATGGTCTTCCCGACAATGCCATGCACTTTGTCCCCATGCCGGGCAACACCGTCTGGGTTAGGGACTACGCTCCCTTCATGGTTCGAGAGTTCGACAACTCGATCAGCATGGTCGACGCCAAGTACCAGACGCGGCTCAACCGAAAATCCCGCAGGCAGGACGAGGAGATGGCGCTCGCCCTTCCGCCCGAGGA
>CAZLUZ010000001.1:0-75797 GCA_964562825.1 uncultured Akkermansia sp. | reverse complement strand
CGGTCGCCAGTCGCATCGCGAGAGCCGAAAATTTCGATGTTGTAGGTGAGAGAATTATCGAGGTTGTTCAGATCAAAAACGGATTGGTTGGGGCTGGCCACAAAGAACGCGTCGTTGTAGATCGAGGCGGCTTCCCCGAAAGGCCCGGGACCCGTGCTGACACCAGGGATGGCACTGGAACCGCCGCCCCCGGGCGTCGTGTCCAGACTCCAGCCGGTGGGGGCTCCCGTGCTGTCCGCCAGATTCGCAATGTCGAAACCGCCCCCGGCGTTGTTCCACGTGCCTGATGCGGTGGTGCCCGTCGTGCCACTGCTGCCGTCGAAATCGATCAACACGATGATCGCCGCGTGGGAACTGAGTGAAAACAGAAAGGAAATGAGCGCTGCCACCAACAAGGCTCTGGTGATGTTGGGTAAAAACTTCATGAATCGGTTGGGTGGTCTGTGTGTGTGATGCGTCAGGTTGCTCAAAACCTGCCAAACACGACCCTGAATCAACGAGAATTCGGAATCAACAAAAAATTTGTTCCCCCGCAAAAAAGCATCGGAAACGATTCCAAAGAGAGGACCCCGTCAAAAGGGCGCATGTTTCGGACCCGTCGACCGTCCAAAAATTCTTTGAAAATTTGGTTAAGGCAACGAATAATGCGACTCGATCTCAATAAATCCATGAAGCTTCGTTTCTCCATCCCCGCCCTGTCCCTCGCATTTTTCGGAATCGCCCACTCTGGAGAGATCACGGTGTACAGCCACCGCCACTACGAGTCCGACCAGGCCCTCTTCGAGAAGTTCACCGAGGCTTCCGGCATCGAAGTGAATGTGGTGAAGGCCAACGCCGACGAGTTGATCGAGCGACTCGTCGCCGAAGGTGAAAATTCACCCGCGGACGTGTTCATCGCCGCGGATGCCGGTCGCCTGGAGCGTGCCAAGGGCAAGGGTGTACTCCAGCCGGTTTCTTCCGACCAGCTCGCGGGCCGCATTCCGGAGCAGTATCGGGATCCGGAGAACCATTGGTTCGGCTTCACCATGAGGGCACGCATCATCGCCTACGCTCCGGACCGGGTGAGCCCGGAGGAGTTGACCACCTACGAAGCCCTCGCCGGCAAGGACTACCGCGGACGGATTCTGGCCCGGTCCTCCTCGAACATTTACAATCAGTCCCTGCTCGCCTCCCTGATCGCGGCGCACGGGCGGGAAGAAGCGCTGGAGTGGGCCCGCGCCGTTCGCGGAAATATGGCCCGCCCCCCCCAGGGCAGCGATCGCGACCAGATGCGAGCGGTGGTCGCGGGATTGGGTGATTTTGCCGTCGTCAACACCTACTACGTCGGCCTGCTCGCCACTTCGGCCAGTGAAAAGGATCGCGAGGTAGCCGAGTCGATCGGCGTCTTCTTCCCGAACCAGGACGGCCGGGGCACCCACGTCAACGTCAGCGGTGGTGGCATCACCCGAGCCTCAAAAAACGTCGCCGCCGCGACGCGCTTCCTCGAGTTTCTCGCCTCGGACGAAGCCCAGAAATCCTTTCCCGAGACGACCTCGGAGTATCCCGTGGTGGACGGAATCGAGTGGACTCCCCTGCTCCGGAGTTGGGGCGAGTTCAAGGCCGACTCCCTGAATCTGTCAACACTCGGGGAGAACAACGAGACGGCGGTCGAGGTCTTCAACGAGGCGGGTTGGGAGTGATCTTTGGGCGCGACACTCCAGAGAATAGCGAAGCGGGAGCTGGACTTCTGGTCCATCTCTTCGCTCCTCACGGGAATCCTCCTCATCCTGCCATTGGCGGCGGTTTTCCTCGGCCTGGCCCGATCCGGCCCGAAATGGGATCACCTCGCCTCGACCGTGCTCGGCACCTATGTGGGTAACACCATCGTTCTGGTGGTCACCGTTTCCCTGCTCTGCCTGATTTTCGCCCTCCTACCCGCTTGGCTGGTCTCGGCCTTCGATTTTCCCGGGCGCAAGATTCTGGAGTGGGCCCTGATCCTGCCCCTCGCCATCCCGACCTACGTCGCCGCTTTCGTCTACTATCAGGTCCCGGAGGCGGCCATCCCTCTGCTCATCGAGGTGAGATCCACATTCGGGGTGGACGCCTTCCTCTGGGCCGAGAAGC
Source organism: uncultured Akkermansia sp. (assembly GCA_964562825.1). Classification (GTDB taxonomy): domain Bacteria; phylum Verrucomicrobiota; class Verrucomicrobiia; order Verrucomicrobiales; family DEV007; genus Arctic95D-9. The sequence continues at coordinate 73,694 of CAZLUZ010000001.1, read as the reverse complement.
TGCTGCGCTACGGACTGCTCTCTCTCATCATGGCCGGAGTCCTCTTTCCCTATCTCTTCATCAGCGCACGTGCCTCTTTCGCCCAGCAACGAAGCGCCGCCATCGAGGCCGCCCGGATCCTCGGCCGGGGCTCCATTCCGGTCTTCTTCACCGTAGCCCTGCCTCTGGCCCGCCCCGCCATCGTCGCGGGAATCACCCTGATCGTCATGGAGGTGATCAATGACTACGGTGCGGTCAACTTTTTCGGAGTGCCTACCCTGACCGAGGGGATCTTCCGCACCTGGTTCGGACTGGGGGACCGGGTTTCGGCGCTGCGACTCGCCGGGGTGGCCATGATCGCTATCGTAGCCATCCTCGCGCTGGAGCGGGCCCAGCGGGGCAGTTCCCGGTTTGCTGAATTCTCCAGCGGTGCCGCTCCGCTCGCCCCGCGCCGACTTGGCCCGGTCTCTGCGATGGGGGCCATCGTGGCCTGCCTGATTCCCCTCGCGATCGGCTTTGTCTTTCCGGTGGCCCAATTGGCCGTCTGGTCAGCCGCGACGGCCAAGGAGGTGATCACTCCGGAATTCGTGGACCAGATGGGCCGCAGCATCGGTCTGGCTTTCGGTACCGCGGCCGTCCTGGCCCTGGTCGCGCTGGGGTTCAGCTATGCCGTCAAGCTCCACCCCGGTCCATGGATGGAGACGGTCAACCGCACCGCCACGATCGGCTACGCCGCTCCCGGCGCGGTCGTGGCGGTGGGTGTCATGGTTACCCTGGGTGCGATCGACCGCTGGACTCCCGGCAGCTCTTTCCTCCTCGGCGGCTCCCTCTTCGCCATCGTCTTCGCCTACGCGGTCCGTTTCCTCACCGTGGCCTACGAGCCAGTCCGTGCCGGAATGAGCCGGGTCTGTGGCAACCTCGACGAGGCATCGCGGGTTCTCGGGCACTCCCCCACCGAGTCGCTGCTCCGCATCGATTTCCCCCTGCTCCGGGGCACTCTGCTCGCCGCCGCGATGCTGGTCTTCGTCGACATCCTCAAGGAATTGCCCCTGACCATGATCCTGAGGCCAGCCAATTTCGAGACTCTGGCGACCACTGCCTTCGGTCTGGCCAAGGAAGGCCGGATCCACGAGTGCGCCGTGCCCTCCCTCCTCATCGTCGTGGTGGGAGGAACCGGTCTCGTGCTTCTCAATCGATTGATGCGGCCCAGCGGCACGAGAAGATGAGCGATATCCTGAGCCTCACCGATGTCTACCGAAGATATCCGAACCAGCGGCGGCCCGCCGTGGACGGCGTCTCCCTCTCCGTGGCGGAGGGCGAGGTGCTCGCGCTTGTGGGCGAGAGCGGCAGCGGCAAGACCACTCTGCTCCGCCTCATCGCGGGCCTGGATGCGCCGGATCGGGGTTCGATCTGCATCGACACGGTTCCCGTCGCCGACCAAACCCACTGGGTGCCCCCGGAGAAACGCAGGCTCGGATTCGTCTTCCAGGACGGCGCCCTCTTTCCCCACCTCGATGTCTTCCGCAATGCGGCCTATGGACTCGCGGAGAGGAACCGGGCCCGCCGCGCGCGCAAGGTCGACTACATCCTCACCATGGTCGGGCTCAACGGATTCCAGAAGCGATATCCCCACCAACTGTCGGGAGGCGAGCGCCAGCGGCTCGCCCTGGCCCGGGCCCTGGCTCCCCAGCCCCGAATCGTCCTGCTCGACGAACCCTTCAGCAGCCTGGACCCGGCCCTGCGCCGCCACCTCCGCGAGGAGATTCAACACATCCTGAGAAAGGTCAACGCCACCGCCATACTCGTCACCCATGATACCGATGACGCCCTCGTGGTGGGTGACCGCATCGCCATTTTCCGGGAAGGAAAAATCGAACAGATCGGTCCGCCCGGAGACCTCTATCGCCATCCGCGCAACGCCTACTGCGCCCGTCTTTTCGGTCCGGCCAACCGCGTGCGGCTTCCCGGCGGTGAGGAGATCCACGTCCGGCCGGACCAGATGCGGCTTCACGATACCCCCCGGGACGACGCCACTCCCGTGCGAATCCGGCGGATCCACGATGCGGGCAAACATCGCGAAGCCATCGTCGAGAGCGTAACGGAACCCGGTGAAGTCTGGACACTTATCCTGGGAACCCATCAAAGATTCCAACCGGAGCAGAGGGCCTGGGTTTCCATCGACCCGGCGGCTGCCGACGGGCAATAGCTCATTGGCGGACTGTGGCAGACGCTTCGCTCACGGTATGTTGACTCCCGGCCTTTCCGCATGAAGAGACGCAGCTTTACCCTCCTCCTTGCCACGGCGCCCGCCGCCTCCCTGTGGGGCAGGACGGCCACCGATTTGATGAGCGATCCATCCGACCGCGCTACGTGGTCCTGGCTTCTCCAGCGATTCGGTGAGAGGGAAACCGTGAAGATGAAAAAGGGTGAGGTGTCTCTGATCGGGATGACCAACAAGAGCCCTTACGAGGTCGGCATCATGCTCGACGAGCAGGGCCGGGTGGTCAAAGCCCGATTCAACGGCGCAGGTTTCACCAACGACGAATGGCCCCGGCTGGCCGGGTTTCGTCACCTGTTGGACCTCACCTGTTGGCACAACAACCGCATCTACCACCGGGGCGAGGAGCGGCCCGATCTCTCCGGCCCCCACCAACTTTCCGGCGAAGGGCTCATCGCCTTCCGGGATCATCCCCTCCAGGGTCTCAACATGGGCGGTTCCTCCTTCAACAATCTCGGCTTGAGCACGGTGGCGAAGCTGCCCAATTTCCGGCGAATCAGGGCCTATCACACCCGGGTCGACGACAAAGGTCTGGCGCGGCTGGAGGGTAACGAAACACTGCGCTATCTCAATGTGGGTCCGCAGTTTTCCATGAGAATCACCGAATCATCGCTGGAGCCCATCGGCCGAATGAAAGCGCTCCGCTACCTCGATTTCAACGAGACCTACGTCACCTGGTCGACCGGGCTCGAAAAGCTGCTCCCGCTTCGGGACCAACTGTTGCGGGTGAGGCTGGAAAAAACCTGGGTTGAGGAGGGGTGCCTGGAAAAGGCCCGCCGAGCTTTCCCCAAGACCACCTTTGAGCACCGGAGCCCGAACCGACAGCAGATCGATGTGATGAAACAGCGCATGGAAGCCGCCCGCGCCCAGGCAGGCCCGGGGCATCATCGGCAACCGTGAAGGTCATTCTCGCGGATCGAGAAACACCTCCCCCGCCCTGCGGCGGGCGAATCGGTCGCCCGGGAGATTGACCTTGGCCGGCAGATCGTCGCTGCGCACCATTTCCCCGATCTGCTGCACCTCCCGAAAGCCGCAGTCGGGAACGCCGCGGTTCCGCAGCCAGAGGTGCACCACCTGATTGAGCTCCGCCGGAGGCAGCTGGCGGAGGACTCGGAGGGGCAGATTGCCGTTGGCCAGGAGGTGCTTTGCCAGCCATCTCCCCGCCCGGAGCAGTGCGGCGGAACTCTCCATCTCCGCCATCTCGGACAGGCGCAGAATCGCGGGGCCGACGTCGCGCTGAAAAATATCCCGCGCCAGAGGCAGGAGTTCGTGCCGCAGCCGGTTCCTCACCGCGAAAAGCTCGTCGTTGCTGGAATCGTCCCGATAGGCGATGTCGCGCCCGGCGCGGTATTGCTCGATTCCCTCCCGCGGCACTTGGAGGAAGGGCCGGATCACCTCCAGAGGCATCCCGTCGATCTCGCGGTGCGACACCGGTGTCATCCCGCCGAGACCTCTCAGCCCGGTGCCACGAAAGAGATTCATCAGCACCGTCTCGACCTGATCGTCGGCGTGATGCGCCAGCACGACGCGTTGGCAACTCCGATCTCTGGCGATGCGGGCGAAAAACCGATAGCGGCTCTCCCGGGCCGCCGTCTCGAGGGACTGTCGGCTCTGTTCCGCAAAAACCCGGGAATTGTTCCGCACCGAAATGCAGAGGAGCCCGAGGCGCTCTGCCGTCTCCCGGACGAATCGTTCATCGCCGTCCGATTCCTCCCCTCGCAGGCAGTGGTTGAAATGGCACACGAACAACTTGCGCAGTCCGTTCTCGATCAACCAGTGAAGCAGGACCATGGAGTCTCTGCCCCCGGACACTCCCACCAGGTATTCGATATCCGGTGAGAGCAGGCCGATGCGGGCGCTTTCGAGGGCGGAGAACTCTGGCTTCGGCATCGCGGACAACTTACGTTCCCATCGCTTTCCTCTCTTGCAAAGGCAGTTTTCGGGTGCTCATTCCCCCGTTCCTCAAAATGCCCACACCATCCAACGACCCCCGCAACATCCGCAACGTCGCCATCGTCGCTCACGTCGACCACGGGAAGACCACCCTGGTGGACCAACTCCTCCGGCAGGGGGGCGCCTTCCGCGAAAACCAGGTGGTCGAGGACCGGGCCATGGACTCCATGGACCAGGAACGCGAGAGGGGCATCACGATCAAATCGAAAAACACCTCGGTTCGCTGGTAGGGCGGGATCATCAACATCGTCGACACTCCGGGCCACGCAGATTTCGGAGGCGAGGTGGAACGGGTCATGAAGATGGTCGACGGGGTGCTGCTCGTGGTCGATGCCTATGAGGGTCCGCAAGCCCAGACCCGGTTTGTGCTGAGAAAAGCCCTCAACGCAGGTCTCTGCCCGGTGGTGTTCGTGAACAAGATCGACCGACCGAATGCCCGCCCGCTGGAGGTTCACGACAAGGTGCTGGAGCTTTTCCTCGATCTCGAGGCGTCGGACGAGCAATTCAACGCGCCCTTCCTCTACGGCAGTGCCCGGGAGGGATACGCCATGCCCCATCCCGATGATGAGAAGGTGGACATGGAGCCGCTCTTTCGCGCCTTCATGGACAACATTCCCCCTCCCGACGTCGACCCCGATGGCGAGTTCAAGATGTTGATCTCAAATATCGACTGGTCCGATTACGTCGGCCGAATCGCCATCGGCAAGATTCTCTCCGGCTCGGTTTCCATCGGCGACTCCGTCTGGCGGCTCCACGAGGGCAAAACGCCGGAGCGGGGCAAGATCAGCAAGATCTTCGAGTTCCTCGCCCTGGGCACCAATGAGACCGATATCGGCCAAACCGGGCACATCGTCGGGCTGGCCGGTTTCGAGGATGCCGACATCGGGGAGACCGTGGCGGCACAGGCCGATTCCGAACCCGTCCCATTCGTGGAGATCGATCCACCTACCGTGCAGATGTTTTTCTCCGTGAATGACGGTCCCTTCGCCGGCACCGAGGGCAGCCGGGTGACCTCTCGCGAGATCCGGGATCGCCTGATCCGGGAAGCTCGCACCAACATTTCCATCACGGTGGAGGACACCGATGAAGGGGGAGTTTTCCGGGTGAGCGCCCGTGGTGCCATGCAGGTCGCCGTGGTCGTGGAATCGATGCGTCGAGAGGGATTCGAGTTGCTCGTCTCGCGCCCCACGGTGATCAAAAAACGCATCGACGGTCAGCTCATGGAGCCCTACGAAACGGCTTACGTGGAAGTTCCCGACGAAGCGGTCGGAGGAATCATGCAATCTCTCGCCACCCGGAAAGGGAAGGTCGAGGCGATGTCGACCCGGAACGGCCGCACCTCGATCGAGGCGAGCATCCCCACGAGGGGGCTGATCGGATTCGAGTTCGAACTGCTCAACCTGACCAGCGGCGAGGGAATTATGTCCCATCTCTTCCTCGAATACCGCCCCGACAGCGGCGACATCCGGACCCGGCCCACCGGCACCCTCGTCTCCATGGAGAAAGGCGAAAGCATGTCCTATGCCCTGACCAACATCGAGACCCGGGGGAGACTGTTCATCGGGCCCGGGGAAAAGGTATACGAGGGCATGATCGTGGGAGAGAATCCTCGTCCCGACGATCTCCCGGTGAATCCGACCAAGGCGAAGCATGTGACCAACCACCGCGCGGCCGGGAGCGACAAAAACACGGCGCTCACCCCTCCGACCCGGTTCTCCCTGGACCGCGCCATCGAATACATCGCTCCGGACGAACTGGTGGAAGTCACCCCGGAGAGCATCCGGTTGCGCAAGTCCATTCTCGACGCCAACGAACGGAAGCGGGAAGCGAAAAAGGTGACCGCACAATTGCCGGCGTAGGCGCCCGCCTGCACCGCCTGCTGGGGAATCTCTCAGCGGGTGAGGAGACGCTTGAACGCATCCGGGGACTGCCGGAAGACATTCAGATCGACTCGGCCGTTGACCCCGGGGACCCGGCCCCGGTTCGAGTACTGCCAGAACAACCACTCGCGAGCCCATCCCGCCGGACGCGAGATCGGCTCACGCACCCAGAGCCTCTCGATGTCCCTATCGCCCGGGGCAACACCGGCGAACTGCTCCGCGGTGCACAGCACCGGATCGGCACCGTAGCGATTGCGCAGAATGTCGCGAATCGAGTTCAACTCACGCCAAAACTGATCGGGAGTCATCTCCGGGACCGCCCTGGTGAAGCCGAGACCGATGGCCGGGGGCAAGGTGTTTTTCTCTGCCGGGACATGTTGAATGAAATTGAGCGCCTGGGCTTCCCCGGAACTCGCGGCGGAAAAAATGTGAATGGCTCCCGGAACGATGTCATTCTCCCGGGCTCCTCTCCAGTTCCGCGCCAGTCGCTGATCGACCCCACCGGCGCCTTCCGTGGCCCGGATATAGGCGAAATCGACTCCGCGCCTCTTCACCCTCTGCCAGTCGATCTCCCCGTTCTGTTGCGAGACCCCGATACCACGCACCGGATACTTGGCGGGATCGGGACGATTCGGAATCCAGCAGCCGCGCAACCAGGAGAGCGCGATGAGGACGGCCACGGCGCAGATCCCGACAACCAGTTTCCCGGTCCACGGGGACCGGACCTTCTCCAGCGTGTAGGTTTGGTGCAGGCCCATGATTTGTCGAATTTCGCCAGCCGGATTGCTTCCCTTCAGGGGAGTCGAATTCCTCCGGGCAGGACCGGTCGGACCCGCCTCGTTTCCGCTTGTCTCCGGCGTTCCTCGTCGGGATCGGGATCGCTTATCCAGAGGGGGCTGGGCACATTCAATTGTTGTTGCAGGTCCCGGATCTTCTTGATCAGGGTGGGCAGGTGGTGATGCTCGCCCTCCCAGTAAAGCTCGATGAGGTGTTCGTAGGCCTCCCGTTCTCTGCCCGGACAATCCGCGAGGAAATAGCCGTAGAACCGCTCGGCGAACTGCGGGGCGCCCTCCAGTCCGATCATCTCTCCGTAGACCTCGGCCGTCCCGCAGGGGTCCTTGAGTTTGCCGTCGTAGACCTCGGCGAGTTGTTTCCGGATTTCGATCGAATCGGGCAGTTGCTCCAAACCGGCCCGGGCGAGTTCGATGGCGTCGAGGACATACTCGTTGTAGCGCAGGTCCCGCTCCAGGGCGGGGAGTTCGGAGTGGACCTCCACCCAGGCAGTGGCGTTGATGCCGCGATGCCAGACGAGGTCGACCCAGTGGTTTTCCTCGGCCGGTTCGAGATAGGTCGCCATGATGAGGGCCCGGCGATTCTCATCCCAGGCCTGATTGCTGAAATGAAAATAGGATTCGATGACCAGGTAGCTGGCCACGAGGGAGCGCAAGCCCCCGAGGGTGCCCATGAGCACCGATTGGCCCATGGCCTGCATCCCGCCCTGTCCCGGCAGTTCCCGCAACATCCTGTTTTCCTCCAGCCCCGCACGCATGCGGTCTTCCACCGGGGAACGCACCAGCCCGAAGACGAGCAGGCAGATCACGACGATGAGGGAGCGGGGCGCGCGCTTCAGCATGTCAGAACTCCTTGTAGACAAAGATGATCTGGGAGATGAGGAGGAAAACGACGAGATAGGCCGCGGTGAGAAGGGCCATCCCCCAGACCAGGTGCGGGACCACCGCCTCACCCACCACGATCCCTTCACTGAAGGAAAAGAGCTGAAAGTCGGGAACGAGCAGTTTGACCACCTTCGTCACCAGCCGCATGAAGAGATTGCCCTCCGTCTGGGTCAGCCAGTAGTTGCTCGCCAGTGCATGGGCGTGTCCGATGAGGAAAAGCAGGATGCTCGTGATGATGGTGAACAGAGAACTCGAGGCGAAGGTCGAAATCAGGATCGTCATGGCCGAAACCACCGCTGCCTTGAGGAAGGACGCCAGGGCGGCCACGGCGAGTTCGGGCCGGACCCCCTGCTGACGAATCAGCGCCACCTGTTCCTCGATATCTGCCTGGGTGAACCGGACGTCCGACTCCAGGGCGGCCACCTCGGCAGCCACGTAAATGTTTTCCCGAATCCCCACCACCACCAGGCAGATCAGGAGCATGAGGGCCAGCGACGACGCCACCAGGATGAGCACGCCAACGAGCTACCCGATGAGGTATTCGATCCGCCGCACCGGTTTCGAGAGGATGGTGTAGAGGGTGCGGTCTTCGAGGTCCCGCGGGATGAGCAGAGCCGTGGCCACGATGGCGAACAACCAGGCGAAGAGGTCCATCGTGCCAAACGACACCTTTTTGATCACCTCGAGTTCTCTCGCCGGGGTGGAGGGGATGTGCAGATTTCCCACCGCGATAACCACCGCGGCGAATCCGAGAAGAAAGTAGAAGGTTTTCATTCGGATCAGCTGCGTCACCGTGCCCTGACCGATGGTCCAGACCCGGCTCAGGGAAAAGAAAGGGATGTCCCGACTGGAGTGATCTTCTCTGCTCATGAGGGATTTTTCTTGTCTCCGGCGATGCGGAGGAAAAGCCGTTCCAGGGTGGTTTTCGGATTGCCCTGTTCCACGAGGGAGGCCTGTTCGTCCTTCCGCACCAGTTCTTCGATCTTGCCGATCAACTCGGGCGAGGCGTTCTCCAGCACCACCGAGTACCGATTTTCGATGGAGACGAGGTCCTCGAGTTTTCCTTCCTCGTGCATCCGCCCCTCGAAGATGATGCCGACCTGGTCACAGACCTCCTGGACCTGCTCGAGCAGATGGGAGCAGAGGAAGACCGAAATGCCGTCGTCGCGCAGCTTGAGGATCAGATCCCGGATCTGGCGCGAGCCCACCGGGTCCACCCCGGCCGTGGGTTCGTCGAGGATGACCAGCCGCGGTCGCTGAATGATCGCCTGGGCCAGACCGATCCTCTGCAGCATGCCCTTGGAATACCCCGCCAGTCTCCGGTCCCGGGCCCGCTCCAGTTCCACGAGAGCCAGGAGTTCGTTGATCCTTTCGCGCAGCGCTCCCCCTTTCAACCCGCAGAGCCGGCCATAGAACTTGAGCGTCTCTTCTCCCGAGAGGTGCCGGTAAAAATACGGATTTTCCGGGAGAAACCCGATCTCGTTGCGCGCCCTTACATCGCCGCTGTCGAGGCCGAAAACCCGGGCCGACCCCTCGGTGGGCGACATCAGGCCGAGCACCACTTTCATCGTCGTCGATTTCCCCGACCCGTTGGGGCCGATCAGTCCATACACTTCTCCCGAGTTTACAGTGAACGACAGATTGTCCACCGCGACGACGTAGGACGCGGTGAACCGTCGCCTCAGGACATCGGCGGCGGCGCGGCCGGTCTTGAACACTTTCGTCATATTCCTGACCTCGACTGCGGGCTGACTCATCGGAAGGCGGGAGGCTATCAGGTCACGATCTGGAAACCGTCCACGTTCTCCAGCGGCGCGATATCGAATTGTCTCTGCTCCAGAATGTGATGCCCGAGAGGGCTGTTGTGGATCTCTGCGATGAAATCGTCCAGTTCTTCCGCCTCTCCCATGATGCGCAGTTCGACCTCGCCGTCGTCGAGGTTGCGCACCGTACCGACCACATCGAAGCCCTTGGCCAGTTGCTTCGCGGCGAAGCGGAAGCCGACGCCCTGGACTCTTCCGGCGAAGAGGTATTTCCGAGAAGTCATCGCCAACACCCTAGCAGAAAGCTCCGTTCTTTTCCCCCGATTTTTCCCGTCCCGAAAGTTGCGGGCCGATTCCGTCGTCCACTCGTATTGCTACCGGGACAGGGCGCGGTTTTTGGTTGATTCGAGCCCCCTCCCATCGAAGATCCTGCCCATGGAAAATGTCACTGTCATCGGAACCGGTTGCGCTGGGTGGACCGCCGCGATCTACTCGGCCCGGGCCAATTTGAATCCTCTCGTTTTTGCCGGTGAGCAAATCGGAGGTCAGCTCACCACCACGACCGATGTGGAGAATTTCCCCGGGTTCCCCGAAGGAATTGAAGGCCCCGAACTCATGGCGCGGATGCAGCAGCAGGCCGAACGCTTCGGCACTCGGGTCAAGTACGAACGCGTTGACCGCGTCGAGCAGATCCCGGAAGGCTTTCGGCTGACCACGAGCGGAGGACAGGCCGTGGAAACCCGGACCGTGATTATCGCCACCGGCGCCAGCCCCAGACATCTGGGACTGGAAAACGAACGGAAACTGATCGGCCACGGTCTCACCTCCTGCGCCACCTGCGATGGGGCCTTCTACCCCGACGTGCCAGTCGCCGTGATCGGGGGCGGGGATTCCGCCTGCGAAGAGGCGACGTTTCTGACCCGCTTCGCCAGCAAGGTCTACCTCATCCATCGCCGCGACGAGTTGCGGGCCTCAAAAATCATGGCCGACCGGGCTCTGGCGAACGAAAAGATCGAGCCGGTGTGGAACTCCCAGGTGGTGGAGTATGTGACCGACGCGGAGGGTGAGATGGCAGCGGTGCGGTTGCGGAACACCGTGGACGGTTCGGAAAGGCTTCTCGAGGTCAAGTGTGTCTTTGTGGCGATCGGACACATTCCCAACACCGATTTCCTCAAGGGAACCGGCGTAGAGGTGGACGACAGTGGTTACATCCTGCAGTCCAACGGCTCCACGGTCACCTCGGTCGCAGGTATTTTCTCTGCCGGAGACGTCGCCGATCACGTCTACCGCCAGGCCATCACCGCGGCCGGCAATGGCTGCCAGGCGGCTCTCGACGCGGAGCGTTACCTCGCCAATCTGGAGTAGCTGCCCCGGGAAGCGGTGACTTGGGCATTGCCGAACTTCGAATCGCGGTCTAGGATGGTCGGTCCCGGCCTTCCATCCGATCCGGTGACGCCTCCATGAAACATCCTTCCGTTTTCCTCTGCCTCACCCTCATCCTCTGCGCCGCCCCCGACCGGGCGGCGGGCCAATACCACCAGAAGACTTCCAGCGGGGTGAAGCAGATGAACAACAGCTATGTCTCGAACACCCCTGCGGCGAAGACCGGAAACACCCGGTCCCCCGGCCGGCTCAATGTCGTCATCATCTCCCAGGACGCGATCGACATGGCCGCGAAAGCCCGTGCCAGGATCGAATCGAGCACGATGGCCCTCCGGGATCCGGACTTCTGGACACGGGTGGAAAATCACACCAACGGCACCTTCACCGAGACCAAACAGGACGCCACCACCGAGCACGACGACGACCTGGTGATCCAGAAGACGAAAAGCAAAAACGGTACCCTCCTTTTCACCCGGAAAATCAGCCTCGACCCCATGGGCCGCCCCACCGAGGTGATGATTTACGACGGCAGAGGCAACTTCCGCTACCGGGGGGAGTTGGTCTACGACCAATACGGAAGGCTCACCGACGAAATCATCTACGATACCAGCGGAACTCCCCTGCGTCGCACCTGGCGCAAATTCGATGCCGAAGGCCAACCTCTCCCCCTGGAGAAGGTGGATTTCGTCGACAACCTGCCGCCGGATTTTCAGTTGGTGGTGAGCGAGCCCGATGCCGCTCTTCAGAAAAGATTGAACGAGATCGAAGCCGAAGCCCGCCAAGAGGCTCGCCGGCTGGGCCTGCTCGACCGGCTCACGGGAAGGGGCGAGGCGTCGAACTCGTCTCGCCAGCCGGGCCCCGAAGAAGCGTCTCGACAGGATGGCGCGGTCGACGGGGAATCGAGCGAGGGACCCAAGTGGCGGCTTTTTCGCCGGAGAGATTGAGGAAGTTCACTCCACGAGATACCACTGCGCCACCGTGACTTCGCAGTGAACCCGGTGGTCCTCGGGCCGCAGCACGAGTCTGTCGATCGAAAGGAAACGTTCCGGCACCTGGAGCCCGTGAATCCAACGCACCACCGCCTCCTCGCTGCCGAGCACACGGAGGTCGATCGCGGTGCGCTCATAGAAGGTTCCAGATTTGCCAAGGTCCGGTCCGGAAAGATCGGCGGCTTCGACCTCGAGCTTGCCGCGCCTCAGCGATTCGTAGATGCGATCGCGCAGTGAGGCGGCTGCCATCTCCGGCGAGGAAAAACGGGGAATGCGCCGGCTGACCCACACCGAGCGGTTCTCCCAGCGATCCGCTTCGGCAAGAAGTTGTTCCTCCCGATGCCGCTGCAGGTGCAGTTCCACGGCCTTTCGCTGGTTGGCCAGGGCGAGATGGCAGAACCAGATCGCCAGACCGATCGCGCCGGCCCGCAGCGCGATCCGGCGGATCTGCCGACGCGTCCGTGGGGAGGGCGCTCTCATCCCGCGGAACCGTGCAGGTGGAAGACCGCCCGGCCGTCCTCCCGAATTTCGGGAACGGGAAAATCCCAGACAAACGCCGAAAGGGCGGAATGACGGGCCAATTCATCCATGAAACGAAAGGCTTCCGAAGCGCTTTCCGTTTCACCGAAGAGCGAAACTCCCTCCCTCGTGATTTCCATGCGATGGAGCGATACCGATGATGAAGCGGGCACTGAGAGAACCTTTCGCCAGATTTCGAGCACGAAAGCGTCGCGGTCCACCGCCCGGGCGAGCTCCGCCCACCGCGCCTGGAAATTGCGCACTCTCGCCGCGTCGGGGGCGATTTCTGCGATCCGGTTCGCCTCGCGACGGTGCTGCATATCGGTCAGGGAAAACAGCGCGGCCAATACCCCCAGGGCAACTGCTCCACCCACGGTCGACCAAGGTGTTCCCCGCCGCCGCTTCTTCTCGGCATTGCGGGCCAACTCCTCCTCGCGAAACCAGACCGGACGCAGGATCGAAGTGCCCGAGAACCGGGCGGGAGCGGGACGTTCGCCGGGCACCGTCCGGATGGAGAGAATCTCCTCGAGTCGGGAAGCATCGAGATCATTCCAAACCTGGATCGACGAGACGCTTTCGATCACGCCCTGCCCCTGGAGGCGCAGGATCGTCTCCCTGAGGCGAGCGGCGATTTCCTCGATGGACCCGCCGGAGATGATGGAGTAATACGCACAGTGACCGTTTCTCTCGAAGGCGGCGACCGTCTCACCGAACTCGGTCCATAGGGCGAGGGACCGAGGCTCCAGGGCCATCAGGGCAGGTGCGGCCACCACCACATCGGCATTGATCCCTTCGAAGGGTTTCTTCGGGGCGTACTGCAGAGGAACATCGATGCGTGCCAGCGACCTGGGGGGTCTGCCGGCGACGATCTGAACACCGGCCTCGTCCGGATCGCCGCCCACCTGCCGCTGCTCCAGGAAATGGTGCGCCGACGAAAAAAGGCTCTGCGGATCCGGAGCCGAGGTGACAAACGGCACCGATTCCACGACGAGACCGGGCAGCGCGAGCAGGCAAAGCCCCTCGCCGGACCGAAACCCCTCCGATTCGCCCGTTTCCGGCCGCTCCAACAACTCCGGGTCCCTTCCGGGCACTACGGCCCACCTTTCCCAGGAGGCCGCGCCAGGAAATAAGAGCTGAGCTCGGGAGAAAGTCGGTAAAGACATACGAGAATTCTATAATTATTAAATAAATTGGCAATCTCGAAATGCCATATTTCTATGAAAATTTTATTGTTGAGCCCGATCTTGCTCCGGGGCGGCAGGGAAGTCGTAATCCGGGACAGGGAGGGTGCGGGCGATTCCCTCTTCACGCCTTGTCGAGGGCTTCTGACTCCGGCTTCGCCGAAGCCGCCAGAATGACGATGGCAAAACCGATGGTGAGCAGAAGGGCATTGCTGACGGAGATGGCAACCCAGAGCGGCTCGGGCGGATCGAGCAGTCCCCGGCCCAGGTTGGTCGAGGCGTAGTTGTAGAGGGGCGGGACGAGGCAGCAGAGCCCACCGAAACGAAGGCGGGGATCGGCCCGACTCCAGGCTCCCCGGCCCAGCAGGATGGCCGCCACCGGTGCAGCGAGAAGCAGCATGTCGTACGCGGCGTGGAAGACGCTGAGCAGCACCCCGAGAAGGATCGTGGCCAGGACGGGAGAAGCAAAGGATCGGGAACTGTCGCCGGAGCGGAAAACCACCCAGCCCGCCGCGGCCAGGATAGCGGTGGCGACGGCCAGGGTTACCGCGGTGCTGTCCCCCGCCCAATGGGCGAGAAAAGCCCCCGGATTGATCACGAGCCATCCGATCTCCTCCACCCCGGCCACCTCGGGGTGGCTCTCGGCGAGCAGGTAGGTTTCCGCGATTCCCCGAAAAAAAGGAAGGAAACCCTCACCGCGGAGAGCGATCCAGGAGATCGCCAGCCCGGCCCCGCCGATGCTGAAAAGAGCACCCCAGGCGAGCGCGCGAAAGTCTCGACGGAGCAAAAGGAGGACACCCAGAGGAACGAGAAAGTTGGGTTTCAGCGAAACGAGAAGCAAGCCAAGCCCGGCGAGGCGGGGCCGGTCCCGCGCTGCCAGCAGGGCGAGGTAGGCTCCCAGGACGACGAGAATCGTGATCTGACCGGAGTACAGGTTGCTGTAACCGGCCCGCGACGCGGCGAGAAAAACGGTAAAGCCCAACACCTCCGCCGCACCGGGCCGCTTCTTTTCTGCGACGAGCGAGAGCGAGACCCAGGAAAGAACCGGCAGCCCCAGGACGATGAGCGCAAAATTGACCCACTGGGCCACTTCCAGGGGAATCGGTCCGTAGCAGGCGAAGAAAAGGTAAGCGAAAGGCGAGTAGAACGAAACTCCCAGTCCCTCGGGGTGGAACTCCCGGTAGGCTTCGCCGTACGGATTGCCCCCACTGAGAAAAAACTGCACGGGGAACCAGATAGCGTCGTTGAAGTCGTTCTGCGCACCGTCAGTAGGGCCGCCGCTGCCGGGGATATCCAGGGTGTGGGCTGTTCTCCAGGCGATTGCGCCCACGACAAGGAGGAGGGCGACTCCGGCAGCGACCGACCGGGCGATGCGAAGACGGGGGTCGTTCCCGGCGGCGAGGGAGAGGCGATTCATTCCCGAAGCGAACCCAAAAGTCGCTCGTCGTCGCGGACCGCGCAAATGAAAGAAGGAAAGAGCGGCTGCCAACCGGTGGCGCGCAACTTCGTGTTCGAGACCCGCTTGTGGGTCCAGGCTCGCTTTCGATCGAGGTCGGGGGGCTGTTCCCCGGGCACAGGCAGCTGCAGTAGCCGGGCCAGCTCCTCATAGCACTCCCGTTGGGTGATGGGGCGATCATCACTCACATTGAAAACCCCGCCGGCGTCTTCGGGCCGATTTCTCCCGATGAGGTGGGAGATCGCCCCCGCCGCGTCGTCGCGATGGATCTGATTGAGAAATCGACTGACTTCGCCGGACTCGATGCGGGCTGTTCCCTCGAGCATGCGCTCCAGGTGGACGGCCCGGTGCGGGCCGTAGATTCCGGCCAATCGCAGGACGATGCCACCGGACTCACACACGTGACGCTCGGCCTCGATCAGGCAGCGGCCCGTCTCCCGCGCGGGTTCGGCCGGCGACTCCTCGGTGACCTCGCTGCCGTCGATCTGGCCGTAGACGCTGGTGCTGCTGGTCAAAAGGATCCGGGCCCTGGGGAACGTGTCCCGGAGATGGCGGACCCCATCGACGAACACCCTGCGGTAAGCCTCCGGACCGCCGCGGCTCGAACTGGCGCAGTGAATCACCCACGAGGGCGACTTCGCCAGGCTACGGGACAGCCTCGCGACCGACGCCGCATCGCCCAGATCGACGTCGAGCACCCCCTCACCCCCATGGCGACTGGCGACGGCGACGGAATAACCGTCACGCTGGAGCTGACCGGCGAGATAAGAGCCGAGGTAACCGTAGCCGACCAGGAGGATCTCTGTCATGAAGATAAGTGGGGTGACCGCCGGGAGATTACGTCTCGCGGGGCGAACCTCTGCCCCACCCTGGGACCCTCGGGAAGAACTCAGTCCGTAACCGGCGTGGCGGGAGGAGAGGCGTGCCTGACCGGGACTCAGAACAACACCTGGCTCAGCCCGGTCAGAACCAGGCCCAAAACGATATTCAGCACGATACCGACTCGCATCATGGTGCGCTGGGGAATCTCGCCGGATCCGAACACGATGGCGTTCGGTGGCGTTGCGATCGGCAGCATGAAGGCGCACGAGGCGGCAAAGGCCAGGGGCAGAATCAGTTGCGAGGGCTCGAAGCCCATCTCCAGTGCCACCCTGCCGAAGATGGGAACGAGCAGCGCGGTGGTGGCGGTGTTGCTGGACAACTCCGTGAGAAAGATCACGAAAAAGACGACACATC
This sequence comes from uncultured Akkermansia sp., assembly GCA_964562825.1. GTDB lineage: Bacteria > Verrucomicrobiota > Verrucomicrobiia > Verrucomicrobiales > DEV007 > Arctic95D-9. Next base: position 57,401 of record CAZLUZ010000001.1, on the reverse strand, counting down.
CGATGATGAGGATCACCGGCAACTGGGAAGTGATCACAGAGAGTTCGGAGGCGAGGTAGGTGCTGGCACCGGTGCGGTTAGGCTTGAGGATCTCGCTGAGCGTCAATCCCCCGCCAAAGAGCAGCAGCACGGCCCAATCGGTGGTGCGGTCGATATCCGCCCAATTGACCAGTTTCAGCGCGGCGAGGAGGACCAGAGCGGTGACCGCTATGACGGTGTCGAATCCACTGGTCACGCCCAGCAGGTCCGAAATGAACCGACCATTCAACCAGGCCAGGACGGCGAGAAGGAAAACGACGAGGGTGGTCACCCGCGGCACGGTCCACTCGAAAGGTTGCACCTCGGGATTCATATCGGGCACGTGGCGCGGCCGCAGGACGACAAAAAGCAGAATCAGCGCCAGGGGCAGCAATATCGCCGCGCAGGGCAGGCCGATCGCCAGCCAGCCCACGAAGTCGATCTTGAGGTACTGGGCGGCAATCAGATTCGGGGCCGTCCCGATCAGGCTCCCCATGCCCCCTATGCTGGCCGAGTAGGCGATTCCGAGGAGGATGAACATGGCGGCGCGGTGGGCCTGGTCGTCGGCCGAGACGGTCCGAATCTCGCGGATGATCCCGAGCGCGACCGGCAGGAGAAGAGCAACCGTGGCCGTGTTGGATATCCACATGGACAGCACGGCAGAGGCCACGCAAAGGGCGATCGAAGTGGTCAGGAAATGTCCCCGGGAGAGGTGAACGAGCTTCTGAGCCAGCCAACGATCGATCTCCTGCCGGGAAAGGGCCGCGGCCAGACCGAAACCACCGAGAAAGAGAAAAATCAGGGGATGGGCAAAATTCTGGAAGCCCTCCCCGACGTTCAGCACCCCCGTCACCACGGCTACGATGGGAATGAGCAGGGCGGTAAGGGCCAGGGGAATCGCCTCGGTCAACCAGAGAAAACCGGCAAAGGCGAGGATGGCCAACCCCACCCGCACCTTCTCCGGGTCGACCTCTTCCACCGTTCCGATGGGCAAAATGTAGCGAACGACAAAAAACAGGCTAATGGCGATGAAAAGCGACCAAGGGGCGCTGAAGGGTAGCTTCTTCCAGGCACTGCCCGCTCTCAGATGCTTCTTTTTGATGTCCGGCATAGGTACGAATCGATGATTGAAAAATCCTGAAGCGATCGTCCGGGGTCAATAACCCGGATCTCGTTGCCGCGGGAAGAGTCGGGAGAGGTCGATCCTCCGGTCTCAACCCTCCTGAGCAGGGTTCCGTGCCCCGCGGAATACCGGCGTCGTCCCGCTGCTTCGGAACGCCTCGTCGGGTGACAAAACGACACACCGTTCTTCATCCAGCTTCTTTTCAGCAGTTTCTCGCGAGACTGTCAAAAAGAATGGAAAAAAATTGACTCGCAATAGCGTCCCGGTCTGCGGAGCGCAGCTCAGCGGTTTCCGCATCACGAACCCCTCGGGCGACTGGAGGTCCGAGGAGAGAGCCGAACTTCCGTGGTGGAATCGGGGCAGAAACGGCTTGGAACTAAAAAATAATTACCAAAATTCCTCGAAATCACGATTTATTCTTAAAAATAGTTCGCATTTTTGCTATTATGAAATTAGCGGTTGCGCTCAGCGAAGAACCACCCTGCCTCGAAGCCTTCCGATTTCCGGAAATTGGGTTTTCCCGGACTCGAGATACCGCCCGCAGATTCACCCCCACACACCTCTACCTGACCCATGGGCTCCGAGAAGAACTCGCACCGCAATTTTGGCTTGGATGTGGCCAGGGCGTTTGCCATCTCCCTCGTGGTGCTTTCTCACTTTCACGAAGGTTCCCACGCTCTCGGCATCTATGGCGTTGAACTGTTTTTTGCCCTGAGCGGGTTTCTCATCGGAGGGATACTCTACCGTGTCATGCCGGAAAATGATCATTTCTCCGGCTCAGCGCTCCTTCAGTTCTGGCAGCGACGATGGTGGCGAACGCTGCCCAATTATTTTTTGTTCCTCGTTCTTATCTGTGGATTCCATCTGGTCTTTCCCCGTCAGGGGGAGATCCCATCCCTCGTCCCCTTCTTTTTCTTCGCCCAGCAGATGGTGTCCGCTGAGAACAGTTTTTTCGGCGTTTCCTGGTCGCTCTGCATTGAGGAGTGGTTCTATCTCTGCTTTCCCCTGCTTCTCGTCGGGACAAGCCGACTGGTTCCCAACCGCGCCATCGCCTTTTCGGCCAGCCTGCTCCTGCTTTTCCTGCTCATGCCGATTCTCAGGTTGTGGGTTGCCGCGGGGACGACCCATCCCGAAGCGGTGCGACTCCTCACCATTCCTCGACTCGATGCCATCGGGTTCGGGGTTGCGGTAGCGTTCCTCCTCGCGCAGTTCCGCCCGGGGGAAGCCACCTTGAGGAAGCTGGCGCTCGGTGGGACCGTTCTCGTCGGGGCAACCGTGATGCTCGACTTTCTGTCGCCTTCCGATTCCGGATTCTACCTTGTGGCCTCGACAGCGCTCCCGGCGGGGTTTGCCCTGCTCCTCCCCACTCTGAGCCGCCTTCCCTACCCCTCACGATGGGATTTCCTCGGCGGGAGCATCACCGCGGTGAGCCTCTGGTCTTATTCGATCTATCTTTGCCATCTCCCGATTCACCTCGCCCTGGTTGAGCTCTTCGGAGACTGGCGCGACAACGTGCTGATCAACCTGGGGAGCAAGGTGTTGGGTCTCGGCCTGACCCTGGGTTTCTCGTGGTTTGTCTACCGGTTTTTCGAAACCCCCTGTCTGCGCTTCCGGCCCGCAGAGACTGCCGGGTCCCCTCCGGCTGGCAGCGGGAAGGAGAGGCGAACGTCTTTCGCCCGGAGACGGAACACCGCCCGGTCGGTGCCCTCGTCCGAACCGTGATTTCCCTGCCCCAAGGACAAGGTCACTGGGGCGAAACCAGCTCCATGGATGATGGGTTTACCAGTTTCTTCACATCATCCATGCTCATGAGGAGGTTTTCGTGATAGCCCGGTTCCCGAGGAACTCCGGTGGGCTTCGCCGCTTTCGCCGCATCGTTGTTTGCCCGGTCGAATGAGGTGCCGAAAAGCTTCCCGTCGGCTCTCGATCTCACGCCGCTCTCGCGAGCCTGATCCTCGGCGGAGTTGCGGGTTTCCGTGCGGAACAGTCTCTGCACCAGCCGAGTATTCTCCCTCCCCGATTCGCGGGCCTCATCCGTGGCGAACATCCTCGTGCCGCCATACTCCTGGCGCTGCAGATATTCCGGGGTCTTGAATTCTCGGGTGGCAAAGGATTCTTTTTCAAACCGCGCCTCTCTGCTGCCGCGAAAAGTCTCCCCCGCCTCACGCGCCATGCGGGCTTCCCCGTCCAGGATCTCTCCCTTTTTTTCCTTGCCCACCACTTCGCCATCCGAGTTCTTGATGATTTTTTCCTGGTTCAGGATGCCCTGCGATCTCTCCGACTGCGGTTGCTGCGTCTGCTGGTCATCGATCCCGGCGAAGCGATATCCGGTGGAGCGGGTCGACTTCACCTCCCGCACGGTTTTGCACTGACAGAGGACTCCGACGACCAGCATGGTGGCCAAGATGCGTAGCCCTGTCTGAAGCCAACTCATGGTTCGGTCGTCGTCGCGATCATCTCCCGGCCCTCCCGAGCGGCCCGGCTCCACTCCTCAAAGAGGTGGCGCTTTCCCTCGGACAGGTTCAGCGCCCTCTGGATTTCCGGGAGACGCTCCATTCTTCCCCATTTTTCGTAGAGAGTCACGGCCTTTCTCCCGTCAAATCCGAGCGAGCCATCCACGAGAGGCAGGAGCACCCGCTCGGCCTCGGCAAATCTTCCGGACCGGATGAAATGGTCGACGGCATCCTCGAGAAAGGGCAGAAACGCCGTCTTTTCCGATCCGATAGCAGCGACGTAGCGACGGTAGAGCGACCCGGCAAACTCCACCTCGCCGAGGGCCTCGAGTTGGCCCGGAAGGGCAGCGAGATGCAGGAGGGTGGGATACGTCGTCTCGCGGCGAATCTGGGTGAAGAAAAAGGAATCGGCCAGCGCAGCCAAGGCGGCATGACTCTCGGCCAGACGATCGCGATCTCCAATACGGGCAAAAAGGTCCAACTGCCATTCCGGCTGCCCGGCAAAAAAGCGCGGTCCGGGCCTGCCGGAGCGCGCCACCGACTCGCGGGCGAGGCGGACACCCTCTGCGCCAAGACGAGAGAGAAAGAGCAACGCCACCTCCGGAGCCGACTCACCGGACCATCCCCGCCACTCCTCCTCCAGGGAACCCTCCAGGTTGGCCCGCAGCAGCCGGGCCACCCCACCGCCCAGAGGAAGCGATTCCGCCCTTTCCAGCGCCGGAATCGCCGCTCCCAGGTTCTCCCGGTGCCGATGCCCCCACTCGGCGAAGGCGATGGCATCCCTCACGGGTTCCACGAGGGTGGCCAGATAGATTTCGATCTCCCGACCCAGGGTCTCCCCGTCCTCCGGCTGCCAGGTCGCCAGGGCATCGAGGATGGCGAGTTGCACCCGACTGCGGTTTTCCGGGTCCGATCCCTCGCCCAGATGCCGGCGCAGCAGGCCGATCGCTTCCTCGATCTCGCCTCGTTCGAGGAACCGGTCCGCAACGGCCAGGGATAGGTCGGCGGAGCCGCCGCGGAGAGCCAGCCTGCCGAGCCAGAGCCACTCCCTACGGGCCGTGTCAGGATTTCGCGAGAACAGACGCAGATAGGTTTGCACCGCCTCTAACTCGACCTGAGCTTCGGACCCGTCGAAGGAGATACCGTCGAGCCAGGCCAGAGCCTCCGCCTCTCGGCCCAACTCGAGGAGGGATTTCGCGAGCAACACCCGGTCACCGTTGGTCAATCGGTCGCGCCCTTCTTCGAGCACTTGGACCAGGCGCTCCGTGTCCCCCCGGTGTCGCAGCGCCCGAATCAACTCCCGCCGGTAGGGCAGATGAGCGCTCGTGGTCGCGGGTGAACCGTCCTCGGTCGATCGACGCCCCGCCGCCTCTGCCAGGGCATCGATGGACCTGCGATGAAAGAGAAACCTGGCCCGCTGTTCGTCGAGGTAATCAGTGGTCAACCCCGGTGGAAACTCGATAACACGGGTGTCCAGTCTGTCCAGCACATCGAGGGCGCAATCGGGAAATCCGGCCCGATCCGAGGCGCGGAAGAGGCCGCGAAGGGGTGCGTAATCCCCCGATCCGTCGAGCAGTTCGCGGTAGTAGATCTCCGCGGCCTCCCGGGAGAAACCCCGATCCTCGAGTCGCCTGGCCAGATCCAGCCGGCCATCCAGCCCCCGAAATCGCGGCAGGGCAAGCTCGATCATCCTGAGCCGCTCCGCCGGGGGCATGCCATCGGCGAGGGAGACGATGCGGAGAACCTCGAAGGCCTCGTAATCGCGAAGATCCCACTCGCTCACGGAAAGGGAGAGAGGTTCTCCCAGAGCGGTCCCGCCCGAAGGCCGCCCCATCGACACGAGGACAAAAGGATCGTTCCCGGGGGAGAGTTGCGCGAACCAGGAGAACTCCCGCAGCAGCCATTCCCAACCGAGCGTGGCACCGGTCTCATCGGGCAGCCCGACCACGATTTCCCCGGCCAGCAGATCCAGCGCTCGCGTGGCCCCGTCGGTATCCCCGGCGAGGAGGCTCCGCAGCGCCGCGAGTTGGGATCGGGTCACCGCGGTGGCGCCCGGCGAAGCGAGCAGGCGCTCCGAAATCTCGTGGAGAAACCCGATGCCCCGCTCCACCGGCGCGGTGGAACGAAACCGCTCCGCGATGGCGAGCCGGACCAACAGGGGCACCGATCCAGCGTCCTCCAGACTTGCCCCTTGGACGACCCGGTCCAGCCACGGATCGGCCGCCTCCTGTTCGCCAAGCCAGCTGGCGATCTGAGCCGCGGTGAAACTCGTCTCCTGCGGAAGCTGGGTTCCGCTCGCCTCCACCGCGACGGCGAACCGGAATGCCGTGTCGAGTCGATCCGCCTCGCGCAATTGATCGAGGATGTGGTGGATCACGGAATCGGGCAAGCTCAACGTCGCGAGGAAGCGGATCAACTCATCGCAGGAGCTTCCGCGAACCAGTTCTCCGGTCCCGGCCACGGCCACCGCCGCCATGGGAGAAAGGGTCTCTGCAGGGCCGAGAAAAGGTTCCTCTCCGCACCACCGGTCCAGTGCCTCGAACGCTCCGGACCGAACCAGACCCAGGGCCAGGCAAAACCGCAGCACGGGATTGTCGTCGGCTCCGTGGGTCGCCAGGAGTTCCTCCATCGCCGGTCGTGATTGGCTGTAGACCGCCATCCACCAGACCTCGACCTCCTCCCTCGCCCGCTCCAGCCATTTTGCGGCCCGGACATCGCGGTCTGGCGCACCCCGCAGGGAGATGCCCAGACACTCCCAGGCTCGGAGCCTGATGCCGCGAAGGTCCGCGGGCCGATAGGCGAACTCGGTGCGCTCGGCCGATTCCAAATAGGCGTCGATCCGGCTTTTTGCTTCCAGCGGAACCGAGGGAAAGATCTGCAACCACGTGTTCCACCACTGGAGGCGGGACGGAGCATCCGAAGAGGACGCAACGACCGGCCAGGGCCCAGGCGCCGCCGGCAAGGGCGCCACCTCGCTGCCGGTTTGCTCGAGGATCCTCTCAAACACCTGGGCGGCATGCTCCATCCTGCCCCGGGACATCTCGTTCAGCCCCAGATCGAAGAGGACGAAAACATCCCATGGTTTCAGAGCGACGCGACGTTCCAGCACCCGGGCGGCATCGGACAGCCTCCCGTTCCTTCGATAGAAGCCGGCAAGCCGTTCGAGGAAATCGGGGTCCTGACCGAACTTGATCTCCAGCCTCCGCCTCAGCTGTTCGGCTTCGCCAGAGCGAAAATCGCTCTCCAGCATCTCGATGAGCGCCTCCCAATGTTCCAGCACGGCATCCCCTTCGGCACGGGCGATGAGCTGTCGCCGAAAGTAGATCCCCGTATCCCGTTCGCCCAGTTGCCCGGCGAGGTCGCTCAGCTCGGGCAGGAGATCGGCGGTTTCGCCGGAGATGTAGTGGGCCCGTTTCAGGGCATCATAGGCTTCACCCGGATTCCCCATCTCCAGATGGATTCTACCGAGAGCCTCCAGAAAAAATGGATCGAAAGGCTTCCGCCGGACTACGTCTCCATAGGTCGAGGCGAGGAACTCCAGCAACTGGTGACGGGAGGCCAGGGTGAGTTGTCGCTCGAACTGTTTCCTCCTCTGCAACGCATCGGCCTCGCGATGGATCAGGTCCATCAGTTCCCCGATCGCCTCCCGCGATTTGCCCTGTTCGACGAGCGCGGTGACGAGCCGGGAAAGGATCTGCCTCTTCTCGTGGAGGTTGGCTTCCCCATAGGCGGTCCGCCAGACCTTCAACTGCCTGCCGGGGCTTCCCTGCAGTCGATAGAGTTCCGCCAGCGATGCCAGGGTATCCAGGGAGGCTCCGGGTTTGGCGGCGAGCCGCTTCAGGTCGCGTATCGCCTCGTCCTCGAATCCGAGTTGAAATCGCACCTCGGCTCTGCGCCGGAGATAGTCGTCCCGATTCTCCGGATCCGCATCGGCCAGAGCCTGGAGATGCCGCGAAATCAGGGTGGGACGCTCGTTCAATTCGGCCAGTTCGAGAAGCAGTTCCTCTACCTCCACGACGGTGCCTTCCGCCTCGCGTTGGGCGGAGGAAAGTTGGAAATAGCACTCGTTGTTATCCTGCAGCTTGAAAGCCCACCACCCGGCACGGTACCGCCTCGCCAGGCTCGGATCGCGGTTCGCCTCATGCCGGATCCGATCGAAGTAGGCCATCAGTTCTTCGTTGGGAGCGTTCTGGTCGCCCCCGGAACGGGAAGCGGCGGCGGCCATTCTCCGGTATTGTTCCACCGAAGTGATGGGTCCGGTCGGTGGTTCGGGGGCGACTTCGGATGCCTCGGTAATGCGCGGCCCGGCCCGGAGCAGCCGAAAAATCTTCTGGTCCACCTCGACCCGGCCCGGGATATCCTCCATCGCCTCCCAGAGCGTCTCCAGGGCGGAGATGGCGCTTTCCCGCTCACCCCGGTCGATCAGGATATCGGCCCGGGTGGTGAGAAAAGCGATACTCCGGGGATCGGATTCCAGGGCGCGATTCACCGCGGCCAGGGCTTCGTCGAGCAAACCCAGACCCCGGTAGACCAGCGCGGCCTGGTGCAGCCGCCTGGCTCGCTCCACCGTCGCGTCACCGGCCCCCGAAACGAACGACGCCAACACCTCTTTCACCTGCTCCACCCGACCGCGCTGATGAAGGAAGCGCGCCAGGGCGATCGGCGCCGAGTCCAGGTCGCCGCGGTCCGTCGGCTCGGCGGTCGGTTCGCGCAGCAGTTTCTCCACGATCGGATCGAGGTAGTGTTTGCGGGCGAACTCGAGCACGGCCTCGCGGAGTTCGGCATCGTCGGGCTTCGCCTCGATGTAGCCGAGGAGACGCTCCCGGGCGGCGAGTTCAGCCCCGACCTTGAGATCGATCTCCGCCCGAAGCAGCAGCAGGGGCAGTGGAACCGTCGCCCGGCTCTCGATGATGGAATCCAGGGTCGCCGCAGCCTCCCCGTAGCGGTCGTTGGCGAGCTGCAGGTCGGCGAGACGCACCCGATGGTCGATCGAGTCGGGAAGCAGCACGGTCAGACGTTGCAGAATTTCCTCCTCCTTCTCGGTCGCAGCCGTCATCTCGTAGAACCGCGCCAGCAGGTAGAGCGATCGCTCCGTCGGATTGGTTTCGGCAACGGCTTCACGCAGTTCATCCTCGAGTTCGTCGAGGCGCCCGAATCGCTCGTGCAGGCGGACTCTGCGGTCGAAGAATTCCCGGTGCCGGTGATGGGTGTGGTGCAGCATCCCCATGGCCTCACGGGATGCGAGATCGGCTCCCGCAAAATCCCCGGCCAAAACGGAAATTCGCTCCAGTTCCGAGAGCGCCTCCAGCCGGGTGCCGGGAACCCCGGAGCCGGCCAATTCCCGAAGCGCCTCCCGCGCCATTTCGAGCTCCCCCGCGTCGAGCAGATACCCCACGATCTCGTTCCGCAGGGCAGCCGACTCCGGCCTCGCCGCGAGAGCCTCCTGCCACAGCGGAATGGCCTCGGCGGTCCGGCCGGAATCCCTGAGCAGGGCCGCGAGGCGCAATCTCGCCTGCAGTCCCCGATCGGTCGCCCTTTCGGTCAACCCGGTGAGCCTGGTGTAGAAGGACAGAGCCTTCGCCACGCGTCCCTGGCGCTCCGCGATTCCGGCCAACGCCTCCAGCGCGTGGACGTTGTCCGGCTCGCTCCCGGCGACAGCGGTATACTCGGCGCGAGCCTTCTCGATCTCCCCCGCCCTCATCAGGAGATGGGCGTGGATCAGTCGGACGGCCGGGGATCCCTCTTCTGCCGCCCGCTTCAGGTAATCCATCAGCAGGGGTGTCTGGTCCTTTTTCGCATAGAGATCCCAGAGCAGATCGACGATATTCCCATCCTCGGGTGATGTCTGGAGCAGACGCAGGTAGTGATTCGCCAGCCTCGAATCGGTCTCCGTCCAGGTGGTTGTGCCCACCTCATCTGCCGAAACCTGCGCGAACGTACCGCAAACAGGCAGGAGAAAGATCGCGAGGAAGCAACCCACGATCCGGCAATTGGCTTTCCCCTTCAATTTGATGGCTCCATTCTATTCCCGCCCCAAAACCAGTCAAACCGCGACATGCCCGAGTTGGCCGAAGTCGAATACTACCGCAAACAATGGGACCCCGGACTCGGCGGAACCGTCGCTGAGGTCCTGACCCATCCGCGGGCGCGACCCTTCCGCGGGACCGCCTCCGCCTCAATCGAGACCTCCCTCGGCGGCACCCGCCTGGAGGGTTCACAAACTCACGGCAAGAGGATTCTTTTCGGTTTCTCCGGGGGCAACTGGCTCGGCATTCACCTGGGTATGACGGGAAAACTGGCGGCTCATGCCGACGGATTCGAGCGGGGGAAACACGACCACCTCGTTCTCCGTCTCGAAGGCGTCGATCTCGTCTTCAACGACCCGCGCATGTTCGGCAAGATCACCTTCGACCAGTCACCCGATGAGCCTTCCTGGTGGAGGAACCTGCCGCCGGAGATTCTCGACAGAAAATTTACCCGGGCCGCGGTGGCCCGCTTTCTGGGCCGTTTTCACCGGTCGCCGGTAAAGAGCATCCTGCTCGATCAGCGCGGCTTTCCCGGCGTGGGAAACTGGATGGCGGACGAGATCTGCTGGCGGGCCCGACTATCTCCGGCGACCCCGGGAGGCGCCCTCGATGGGGATGCGGTCACGTGCCTCCATCGCGCCTGCCGGGCGGTGGCGCGCACGGCACTGGAGACGATCGGACGGGATTGGAGCGATCCACCGAAGACGTGGCTTTTCTCGAGGCGCTGGAGGGATGGCGGATTCTGCCCGCGCCGTGGCTGTGGCGCCGCCCTGCTGCGCGAATCCCTGCGCGGCCGCACCACCTGCTGGTGTCCGCGCTGCCAGGCATGACCGGGGTGCGCAGACTACTCCCACTCGATGCTGGCGGGCGGTTTGGTCGAAATATCGTAGAGGACCCGGTTGATTCCCGCGACCTCGTTGAGAATCCGGTTCGAGATCTCCCCCAGCAAATCATAGGGCAGTTTGGCCCACTCCGCCGTCATGGCGTCCTCGCTGGTTACCGCCCGCAGGCTGAGGGCGTTCTCGTAGCTGCGCTCGTCGCCTTTGACGCCCACGGTCTTCACCGGGATGAGGGCGGCGTAGGCCTGCCAGACCTGGTCGTAAAAGCCTTCGCGGTGCAGCATGTCGATAAAGATCCGGTCCGCCTGACGGATGATGGCCAGCTTTTCCCCGGTGACCTCCCCGGGGCAGCGCACTGCCAGGCCGGGCCCGGGAAAGGGATGGCGGTTCACCACCCGATCGGGTAGTCCGAGGACTTTTCCGAGGGCTCGCACCTCATCCTTGAAGAGTTCGTCGAGGGGTTCGAGGACACGGCCCTGCGCCTTCAGTTCCATGATCCGGTCGACGCGGTTGTGGTGAGTCTTGATCGTCGAAGCCATCGATCCCGCCGTGGCGCTCTCGATGACATCGGGGTAGAGGGTTCCCTGGGCGAGCAATTCCACGTCGTCCCCTACCGCTCCGAAGAAAACCTCGACGAACATGCGGCCGATGATGCGCCTCTTTTCCTCGGGATCCGCCACGCCCCGGAGCGCCCCGAGGAAGGCGGCAGCGGCGTCGACCACCTCGATGGCGATGCCCATGTGGGCGAAGAGATCCACCACGTCGGCCGCTTCGCCGTCGCGGAGGAGGCCGGTATCGACAAAGAGATTTCGGGTGTCGACCCCGGTCTCGTGGAGCAGGGCCGCCAGGACCGAGGAATCGACCCCGCCGGAGACGCCACAGACCACCTTGCGGTCGCCCACCTCGGTCCGGACCCGTTCCACGAGGTGATCCTTAAATGAGGTAATCTCAAAGCGGGGCAGGTCCGATCCCATCTCCACGAAATTGCGCAGCAGTCGCATGCCCTCGACGCTGTGCGAGACCTCGGGATGAAACTGGATGCCGTAAGTCAGCGCATTCCACTTCAGAGCGACCGGAACGCCCTCGTCGTTGCGGGCCAGCACGAGGGTTCCATCCGGGAGTCGATCCACCGTATCCGAGTGGCTCATCCAGATCCTCGACCGGGAGGACATGCCGGCGAGCAGGGGATCCTCCCCATCTTCCCGCAGAAGGAGGGCGGGGCCGAATTCCCGGCGATTCCCCGGGACCACCGTCCCCCCGAACTTGAGGTTGAGCAGCTGCATGCCGTAGCAGACACCGAGGATCGGCACCCCCAGACCCCGGAGGAAATCGAAATCGATGTCCGGGGCGTCGGGTTCGAGCGTGGAAGAGGGCCCCCCCGAGAGGATGACCACGCCCGGGACACCGACGTCCCCGAGGTCCCTCGGCTGGTAGAGACGGGAAAAATAACCCAGTTCGCGAATTCTCCGAACGATGAGCTGGGTGTACTGCGAGCCGAAATCGACGACGGCGATGGGATCACGTTCCATGCGGGTGACAACCGGTTCAGAACCGGTCGGGCGATGACTGCTGGTAGTTCACCGGCTCCTCGGTGATGGTGATGTCGTGGGCATGGCTCTCCTTCAGACCGCCCGGGGTGATGCGGACGAAATGGGCGTTTTCCCGAAGCTGGGCGAGATTGCCCGCACCGACATAGCCCATGCCGCTGCGAAGCCCCCCGAGAAGTTGAAAGATGGTGTCGGAGAGCGGCCCCCGATAGGGAACCCGCGCCTCGACACCTTCGGCGACAAGTTTGCCCGAGGCGTTTTGGCCGTAGCGATCGCCCGAGCCCTCCTTCATCGCATTCACGGAACCCATGCCCCGATATTTCTTCCAGGCCCGCCCCTGATAGTTGACCACCGAACCCGGGCTCTCCTTGCACCCGGCGAGCAGGGACCCGAGCATGACGATGTCGGCACCCGCCGCGATGGCCTTGACGATGTCTCCCGAGTATCGGATCCCGCCGTCGGCGATCAGAGACACGCCGCGCTCCCGGCAGACCTCCGAAACGTCGACAATCGCGGTGAACTGGGGCAGACCGACCCCCGCGATCACCCGGGTGGTGCAGATCGACCCCGGTCCCACTCCCACTTTGATCGCCGAAGCGCCCGCATCGATCAGATCCCGGGCACCCTCTCCGGTAACGACATTCCCCGCGACCACGGGCACGTCGTAATCGCTGCGGAGCCGCTCGACCACCTCCAGGACCCGGGAGGTGTGACGGGTGGCCGCAGCGATGAAAACGGCGGCACCGGCTGCCCGGATCACACCATCCGCCCGCTCGAAACAGCCCGGGCCCACGCCCACGGCCGCTCCCACCCGAAGCTGGCCGTTGGGGTCTTTCGCCGCATTGACGAACTTCTGCCGGTTCTCGATGTCCTGAGCCGTAATCAAGCCGGCGAGACGACCCTCCTCGTCCACCAGGGGCAGTTTCTCGATCCGGTTCTGGTAAAGGATGCGGCGCGCATCGTGCAGGGTGGTGGTGCGGGGTGCCGTGACCAGCCTGTTCTGCGGAGTCATGACCTCGGATACCTTTTTCTCCGAATTTTCGATGAACCAGATGTCGCGGCTGGTGACCATGCCGATCAGTCGACGGTCCCCATCGATCACGGGAAAACCGTTGACGCCTCGTTTTTCCATCACCTCCTGGAGCTGGGCCAGTGTGATGTCGGCAGATACGGTAAAAGGGTCCGGGATCACCGTGTTTTCGGAGCGCTTCACCCGGGCCACCATCTCGACCTGATCCGCAATCTTCATGTTGCGGTGGATCACCCCGATGCCCCCCTCCCGTGCCAGAGCAATGGCCAGGGCCGCTTCGGTGACGGTATCCATCGCCGCCGAGACCAGAGGAATATTGAGAGGGATGCCTTCGGTCAATGCCGTGCTCACGTCCACCTCGGCGGGAAGAACGGCACTGCGCCGAGGCACCAGGAGGACGTCGTCGAAACTCAGACCGAGAGGCAGTTCACCCATGGAAACTGTTTAGGGTGAACGAAAGATTGATCAAGCGAAACTTGATCAAATGCGGCTCAGGAGCGAACGAAATCGCGCATTGCGGCGACGATGATGGAGACGCTGACCGCTCCCGCATCGGGTTTGCCCAGGGATTTCTCGCCGAGGGTTTTGGCGCGGCCCATCGTCGCGATGAGATCTTTGCTCGCTTCCTTGCCCGCCTCGGCGGCTTCGGCTGCCGCCTCCAGAACCTCGGCGAGGGGTTGACCCTCCATCCCGGCGATTGTTGTCGCGATGGGGTCGAGGGCGTCGACCATGGTCTTGTCGCCGGGCTTGGCCCCTCCCCGCTGCATCACTCCCTGCGAGGCTTCGCGAAAGAAGATCACGGCCTGTTCGCCACCGAAAGAAAGAGCCCCCGAGATCGCCTTTCCTCCAGACCGAAAAAGCGTTCCGAAAACGGCCCCGGATGCCCCGCCCATGGTGGACATCATGGCCATACCCACGTCCATGAAGACTTTCCCCACGTCCTCAGGCGGGTCCGCGGCGAGTTTCTCGCGCACCGCGCGCATGCCCCTCTCCATGCCCACCCCGTGATCTCCGTCCCCGAGCGCGCGGTCGGCATCGGTGAGGATGGGTTCTGAGGCAATGATGCGATCGGCAACGGCCAACATCATGTCGCGAACTTCGGTGCTGTTGAGGGATTCTTTCGCCATCGCATTCGTGCTGCCTGCCCGGCCGCAAAGCCTGATGTAACAGGGTACCGGGCCCGAGTCAACAGACTTGGGCCGGCGCGGGCGCATCCGCGCTTCTTCTGATTCAGGGAGGGGTGGGACGCTCGGTGGTCCGGGAATCCCTCAGGGAATCGAGCAACTGTTTCACCGGAGCAAGCCTTTCCCGAAGTTCGTCGAAATCAGCGACGGTCCCGCCCGGCCCGGGTTCCTCCACCCATGGCGGGTCCAGCTTTTCCAGTTGGGGAATCAAATCCCGCGCTTCCCCGACGATTCTGCCCCCGGCGTCGTAGACGCGCACCCATGCCCCTCCGAAGGTCTCTTTGCTCCGCTCCGTCTCACTGCCGACGAGAAGAAACCCCAGAAACGTTCCCGACAGGGTGGTCGTGGTGGTCTTGGTCTGCACGTAGGTCACCCCCCGGCTCTTCACCGTGCGCCTCTCTCCCGCACCGAGGTCATCGATTCTGGCGGTGCCGCGTTCTCCGATAACCCGCCGATCCGGCGCGATGACATAGAGGATGTAGACGACTTGCAGGCCGGGCGCGTCCACCGTGGATGGGTTGTGCACGTCGATGTCGTAATGCCGGTAATCCCCCTTCTCCTCGACTTTTCGGACCATGGGAATGTCGGTGATTCGGTAGGGGGAAAGCCGTTCCTCGTTGAGCAGTCCCTCCGCTCCGATCCCCTCTCTCTCCCAGATTTGCACCCTGAGTTCGGGGGTATTCTGCACCTCGCGGAGCCAGTTGGCCACGTAGACCCGGTCTTTCTCGGAGAGTTTCTCCACCGGCCACTCAGCGGTTCTCCCGTTTTTCTCCAGGACCACATTCCCGTCGCGCACCCCGATCAGAGATGCCTCGACCGTTCTCCCGCGGTCATCAGTGAAAATCCGCTCCGCCGCAGGCGTCGCACCCACCGCAAAGGCGCAGCAACAGGCGGCGAGCTGAGCGAGAAAACGATTCATACGTGCCATGCCAGACGAGCCGAAGGAGACTGGCGTTACAAGAGACCCCCGAATTCCGGCTTTCAGCTCGACGACCCGTCCCTGACAATCTTGCCACCCAGCGACAAGATGCGCGCCTTCCCCTTGGCATCTTCGGCCTCGGCGATCTGTCCGTCCTGGACGTACATCTGGGAGAGGGCGGTCCAGGCCAGCAGATCATTGGGACGCAGGGTGGTGGCCTGCAGTCCCGCGCCGATGGCTTCCCGGATCCTGCCCGTCTTCATCAGAGCCATCCCGAGAGCATGCCAGCCGTCGAAAAACTGCGGCTCGACCTCGACGCACTTCCGATATTTGGCTATGGCACCTTCGAGGTCCCCGATGGCCAGGTCACCGTTGGCGTCGTCGAACAGGTCTTCGAGCTCTTCTTCTGCCACGACTACCTCCGATAGTTGAGCACGCTGTTGTCCCGCTCCGCCCCGGATTCCCGCGCGCGCTGGTGCAGCCATGCCAGGAAGAGATTCTGCCTCTCGATCCTCTCGGTGTAGTTTCCGATCAGAAGCAGATCGCCGTCTTTCTCCTCGTCGCGGCGCAGCTCGATCCTCTCCACAAGGGTGAAAAAGTATCCCTTTCCACCGGACCGGGCCATCACCTCGGAGAATTCTCCCGGACCCGTTCCCCGCACCGCCGCGAGCACCTGGCGGGGGTCGTCGTCCTTCGGGGGATTGCGCTCGGAGAACGGCTCCGGAGTGACCAGATCAAAACCCTTGGCGCTGGCTGCGTCGCGGATGGACTCGCCGGCCTCGACGGCAGCCTTCAGTGCGTCCAAGGCTTCGCGGGCCGCTTCGTCGGCCATCTGATTCGACTTTCGGGCCGTGAGTGCCTCGACGATGAGGGGTTTGGCCTCCTCGTAGGTCATGGGTCGGGGTTCCACCTCCTCGCTGTAGCGAAACACGTAGTAGGCACCGTCGTCGCCGCTCTGAAAGGGCACGCTGACCTGTCCTTCCAACAGGGTGCGGCTGAAGAGAGCCTGGAGGACGTCGCCCTTGCGGGCCAACCAATCGGGAGCTTCGTCCTGCTTGAACGGCTCCAGGGCCGATATTTCAATCGCGAAAGGATACTCCATCGCGGCATGGCGCTCGGCCACCTCGTCGAAACTCTCGTCCTCGGACGCCAATTCGGCGTAGATGCGGTTGACCTTTTTGGCGAACTCCACCTTGCGCTTCGCCTGGTCCTCCGCCGAGTCCTCTTCGCCCGGCTCCCCGGGCACAAACTTGACGTAGTCGAATCCGCGCCGCGGAGCCGTCATCAGTTCGTCGGAAACGGCCGGTCGCGGCTCCGGTTCCTCCTCGACCTCACCAGAGATGGGCTCGGAAGTCTCCGCAATCTCCTTGTCCTCCGGCATGGAGAAGTCGGGCTGGCGTTCGTCGTAGTATTCCCGGATCTCCTCCTCGCTGATCTCCACCTGCTCGGCGAAATCCTGCCGCTCAAAGTTCACGATCGATGCCGTGAACTGCTGGTTCTGCTGGATGTAGGTCTTGTCCACGTGGATCGGCACCGGCTGGACACCGGCCGCCACCAGGTCCTGGATCTTCGTGTAGGCCAGGTAGTCGCGGACGAGTTCGGCAAGATCGCTCTCGGTCAGACCGAGGGGACCCAGGAGGTTTCTACGGATCACCTCATCGTCGACGCGGGGGTCCATGAAAACCCGCAGGGTCGGGATGGTCTCCTTGATCTCATCGGCGGAGGGTTCGATCCCCAATCTCGAAGCTTCCGCTCGCAGCACGAGCAGATTCAGAACAAACTCGGTGGGATCGCGGTCGAAAGTGCGATGCGGACCGCGCAGCCCGTTGGCGAACTCGTTCATCCCGAGATTGAAGGCCAGGGTCTGTAGCTGAGCGAGGCGTTGCGCCTCCTCCACCCGGTAGCAGCGGCCATTCACCCGGATCACACACTCGGTGGTTCCCAGCGTGCCGCGGACGAAATCGAAATCGGAATAAAGAAAGGCGAAGGCGATCACGATGAGGATGGTGACCGCGATCAGCGTGCCCTTCTGGATGTGTCGAAATGTGGAAAGCATGACAGGGTGATGGGGGAATTCCGCAAGGGCTGAAAGTAGGGACGTTCGATGCCGGATTCAAACGGTTTTTACCCGCCCGAATCCGCGCGTCCGCCCGCGTCGGCTAGGGATTCAAGACCGCGGCAAAGCGATTGCCGTCCCGGCTCAAAATCATGATCGAAGACTTGTCCCGGGGCAGGGCACCCAGGATATCGTAGAACTTGCCCACGCTGGTGACCCGTTCCCGGTTGACCAGATGAATCAGGTCTCCCGGGCGAAATCTCGATTCCGCCTGCGAGCCCTCCTCCACCTCCGAGATGATGATGGCGGGAATTTCGTCGTCAAGCCCCATCGCCGTGCGCTGGAAGGAAGTCAGGTCCTGGACCTTGATGCCCAGTGCCTGGGAGATGGTCTGCCCGTTCTCCTTGATGCTGCGCTTGAGCTGAATGGTGTTGGTGTCCGATTTCGAGACAAATCGCGGCGTCAGCACGAGTTCTTCCCCCTCACGAATCACCCGGATTTTCGCGGTTTCCCCCCGCTTTTTCCGGCGGATGCCCGAGATGAGATCCTCGGCCTCGTTGACCCGCTTGCCGTCGAAACCGATGACGACATCGCCGGCCAACATGCCCGATTCCTCCGCCGGTGACCCCTTGGCCACGTCCCGGATCAGGGCCCCCTGGCGGATGGGCAACTGCAGGACGCGGGCGAACCGCTCGCTCAGGTCCTCGAGATACACCCCGAGGTAGCCGCGCTCCAACGGGCGGCCGTGGACGATGGCATCATACACCGCCTTGGCCTCATTCGAGGGTATGGCCAGGCCTATCCCCTGCCAGACCTTGACATCCTGCTGCCCGGTGAAGATGGCCACATTCACCCCGATGATCTCGCCTCGAATGTTGACCAGAGGACCTCCCGAGTTGCCGGGATTGATCACCGCATCCACCTGGAAATACTCGTTGGAGCCGTCGCTCAGCCTCCGCTGTTTGGCGCTGATGATTCCCCGGGTCACGGTTTCGTTGAGACCGAAGGGGTTGCCGATGGCCAGAGCCATCTCACCGACTCGGACCTCGTCGGAATCCCCGAAAGGCAGGGGACGGAACTCGAGGTCGCGGGCGCCCTCGGGTGGCCGGATCTTGAGCACCGCGATGTCGGAGTTGGGATCGCTTCCCACCCATTCGGCCTCGAAGGTCTCCCCCTCGTGGGTGGTCACCTGGATCTCATCCACCCCGGCAACCACGTGGTGGTTCGTCAGAATATAACCATCCTTGGACACGATGGCCCCGGACCCCAGTCCGGGTCGCTCGAGGAGTTGGTTCTGTCGGTAGCCGAACATGCCGAAGGGATCGGTGGGTATGACCCGCTGGACATTGACCGTGGTCTTCGTGTCGATGCTGACCACCGAGTGGACCACGGCTTCGGAAAGGTCGGCCAGTGCCGAATTCACCGTCTGGAGAACCTGGAAGTCGTCCGCGTCCATGACCGGCTCTCCCCGCAGCAGAGGCTGTCCGGCCTGCCCCGCCACCGGTGTGACCGCCGCAAGCTGTTTCCCGCCCAGCAGATCGAAGATGCCGTAGCCGGCTTGATTCCTGGTGATCAGCCAGTAGCACTGCCCCGCCAGCAACAGGACGGCTCCGGTGATGAAGAGATGAAGGATGAAGCGCGTTATCGGGTTCATGAATTCGCGAGTCTGGTTAGTCGTGGGAGTGATTCATCAGGACGTCGATACGAGGGAATGACCGGGCCATGGTCTGATCCTCCTCGCTGAGATGAGCGATGGCTACCGTCCATTCTTTACCGGTGCCATCTCTCAGCGTCATGAGTTCGTCGTCTCGTCTCACGAATTGGGCGAAAAGAGTTTGGCCGGCCGGATTTCGCCATTCGCGAAAACCACTCTTCCTCAGGTGGACCTTTCTCTCCTCGATGGAACTCAGCACCGGTTCGCACGCCGCCTTGAGTTCGTCAAAATAATCGACCGGGCGCCCCTTGCGGTAACCCCGGATGGAACGCTCCACCTCGCCTTGCGGATTGAAAACGAGCACACTGGGATACCCGACGACTTTGAATTCCTTTTTTGCCCACTGCATCGAGCGCGGTGCTTTTTTCAGGTTCTGGGGAAAATCGAGGTAGCAGATCACGAGGTTTTCCTTGACGTATTCGTTGAAACTTCGCGTGGCGAACACCTCCGCAGAAAGGTCCATGGCCTGCGGCACCCACATGGCAGTGAAGAGCAGGAGTAGCGGCCTCTGCTCGCGCTGAGCCCGGCCGAAGGCGACGCGCACGTTGGTCTCCCACCAGGCGCTTTCCGGATCATCGGGATACACGAGGATCTTCTCGGCCCGATATTCCTCAATCAACCCGGACCTCGCAATCTGGCCGGATACTCTGGCGTCGGTCCCATGGGGCAGGGCAATACCCGCCGCGATCTCGGGGGCGGGAGCATCAGGATCGGTCAAGTCGATAAACGGGGCCGGGTTCACCCCGGGTCCCGGGCTCTCCACCACCGGCAGCGCCTGGATACGAAAGTCGCCCTGGGCCGAAGACAGCCCCGGGATAACCCAGAAAAACATAAGAACCGCGAATCTCGCACAACCCATACCGCGCCATCCAATGAAGCATGAAAGACCGGGAATGGCGAGTCGCTCGGGACAGATCTTCGGGTTCTCCCGGGTACTAACCCCGGCTGAGACAGCCGAGATAAAAGTGAATCATCTCCTCATAGAGGTCGTCACCGCCCTCCGCGAGGACGTTGTAGTGATGCCCGTGCGGGACTTCGATGAGCCTCCTGTTCTCCCCCGGCAGGGCGCGGAGAAGCCGCCGGGAATCCTCCACCGGGATGACCTGGTCCAGACCCCCATGGATGAGCAGAACCGGTGCGGCAACCCGCTTCACCGAAACCTCTGGTGCCACCGCATTCGCATCGAAACGGCCGCGAAAACAGGCAGAGCGAATCATGATCTCGCGAAGCGGTCGGGGAAAAAGACCCCGCGTCATCAACCCGATCGACCGGCTCACCTGTTCCCTGAAGCTCGCGTAGGGCGCGACCACGACGGCTCCGGAAATGCGAGATTCTTCGGGGAGGGCGAGCAGCGTCACCGCAGCGCCCAGCGAGTTTCCGAACGCGAGGACGGGCCCGAGAGATTCCCCGCGCTCGCGAAGCCGCCTTTCGACCTGATCGAGCACCGCGGAGAGATCGGCTTTCTCCGTGGCTCCGAAGGTGCAGAAACGTCCTCCGCTTTCTCCATGGGCCCGGGCGTCGTAAACCACGCAACGGAAATCGGCGGCGACGAACCTCTGGGCCACGGTGAGCATGTTCTCCTTCAGTCCTCCCCGCCCGTGAAGCAGGATCACCGTCCCGCGGAGGGTAGCGGACCGGGGCACCCCGTTCCGCTCGAGCCGCGCGAGCATGCGCCCGGTCCGCTCGCCCCGCTCCGGCTCCGAGGAGGGCTCGACGAGGAACCCCCGGAGCCCGTAGCCCTCCGCCGTTCCCGCGAGAAAGGCCTCCAGACGAATGCCATAATCTTCCGGGTGCTTCAACACGAGGTGGTGCCGCTCCTCCAACGCCCTCCGTTTTGGAACGAGGATCAGTTGGCTCCCCACCAGCGCAATGACGGGAACCGCCAAAAACACGATGGCGAGAACACTGAAGAGGATCGGAGTCAAAGCGGATCGGAAAACGCGATTCATGGGGCTCCGTTCTCTACGGAGCGTTCCCCCGGCTACTTTCAGCCATGCCACAAAAAATTGGCGAGACAATCCCCTTTTCCCCCGGTAGGGTGGAGGTGATGAGAGCACTCTTCTGCGTGGGGGCGATCGCCCTGCTGCTGGTTTCCTGCGAGCAGGCAAACGAGAGGGCCGCGCCGGCCAACCCCGAATCCGGTTCGGCCGTGGCGAGCAACCTCCCCATCGACTCTTTTGTCAATGCGCCGCTCTATCGGCACGACGGCAATCGGTTCGTCGCCGCTGCGGTGGAAAAGAAACCGAAATACTACCTTCTCTATTTCTCCGCATCGTGGTGAGGCCCCTGCAGGGCATCCGCTCCCCAGTTGGTGAGCAAATACCAATCCCAAATCGCCGGAAACCCCGATGTCGAGATGATCCACGTCTCCGCCGACGACAATGAGAGTGCCGCCTCGAGATGGGCCGCGGACGGCGCCTTCCCCTGGTTGACGGTGCTGCCCCGGGATGTCAGGGCGAGCGGCCTGGAGCAGTTCGGCAGCGGCTTCGTCCCCGATTACGTGCTCGTCAGTGCCGATGGAGAAAAAGTCGCCGAAGGTCCGGTCGGAGTGTTCGATCGGATCGGTGAGTTGTGAGCCGCCCAACCACCCGGATCTCTAGCGTTCGGTTTGGCGCTCCGTCGATTCCGCGGCCAAGGCCTCCTCGATCGACTCGCTCACCCGCTCGACATACTCCTGGTCTGCACCGGACAACCGGTCGAGAGGCACCTCACTGCTCGCGGTGGTTCCCTGCCTCCGGAGGAGGATTTTCCCCTCCCGTATCACCTCGACGGGGCCGGTTTCCCCCGGTTTCGGAGCCGAAAACGCGACCAGACGGCCCATCATGCGGCGTCCTTTGACATCGGTCCATTCCCGTTCCTCGGTCAGGTAGGCGACGTACCCCACCTCGACTTGAGCAGTTGGGGGAGTCGGGGTAGCAAGGGAGGAGGAAACACCAGAGCCGATCCGCTCCATCATCCGTCGGCGCGCTTCTTCGGCCGGGTCACCGGCTGGTACGTCCAGCCAGCCGAATGTTACCAGAAGAGTCACCAGGGTCGCTACCTTCATGGTCCGATCCTAGCGGTATTTCTGAAGAAGGCACAAGCGAAAAACTGCCGCGCCCCCAGGAGAGATCAGCTGGCCATCCCGTTGATCCGGTGCGCCATTCTGCTCTTGAGGCGGCTTGCGGTATTCTTGTGGATCACGTTTGTCTTCGCCGCACGATCCGCCGCCGAGGCAAAGACATCGTAAGCCTTGCGCGCCTCCTCCAGATCGCCCTCTTCAACCTTTTCCAAGAGCCGGCGACGGAAACTGCGCAGGCGCCCTTTCACCGAGCGATTGTTTTCGGTGCGAGCCTTCGTCTGGCGGATTCTCTTGCGTGCTGAAGCGTTGTTGGCCATCCTGGGGAAACGTTTTCTGGATCTCGCGGATTCGCGAGCGTGGATATTACGGTTTCCACCGCCGCAGGTCAAGAAGGAAAGTCGATCGATTTCGATCAATCGTGAGATTGACTGGAGGAGTTCAAACGGTACGATGGCACGAACCGCCTCCGCCATGAATCCGTCCCGTTTCCCTCGTTTTCTTCTGCTCTTCTGTTCTCTCCTCGTCCCGGCTCTATCTGATCCCTCGGCGGCGCAGGACGCGAAGGTGGCCCTCGTCATCGGAAACTCCTCCTACACGGGGGAGCAGGCCCTGAAAAACCCGGCGAACGACGCCGCCGCGGTGGCGGAAGCCCTGCGGGGGCTGGGTTTCCAGGTGATCGAACGATCCGACCTGGACATCGAGGGGATGGACCGGGCGGTCAACGATTTTGCCGAGGCGCTCTCCCCGAATTCGCTCGGCTTTTTCTTTTTTGCCGGCCACGGCATCCAGTCGCAGGGAGAAAACTATCTCATTCCGCTTCAGGCCGATCTGGAATCGGAGCGCGAACTCCTCAGGGAAACCCTCGCGGCGAATCAGGTCCTGGAGGAGATGGTGGCCTCCGGGGCATCCATCCGGGTCGTGGTCCTGGACTGCTGCCGAAACAATCCCCTGACTCGCCGCTGGAAAACCCGGAGCACCCATTCCCCGGGACTTGCCAAAATGCCGGAGCTGGACGGAACGGTCATCGCCTACAGCACGGCGGCAAACGACGTCGCATCCGACGGCGCGGGAGACAACTCACCCTACACCCGGGAACTGGTCCGAGAACTGAATCGGCGTCCCAAGGAGGGCTTGGAGCTGATCGAAGTCTTCCGCGATGCCGCGCAGTCGGTGGGTCGGAACAGCGAGACCCACCAGAAACCCTACCTCTATTTCGACGGCACCATGCCGGACTATTTCCTCACCGACGGCGATGGATCAAACCCCCGTCGCAACGAATACACCAAGCTACTGGACGAATTCGGGGCCATGCGGGACCAGATCGAGCAATTGGCCAAGAAACCCAGACCGTCTCCGGCGCCAACTTCGGCACAGGAGGACGAGGACCTCGCCAAAATGGTGGCAGAACTCGTCCGGCAGAATCAGGAGCTGATGAAAAAACTCGAACAGCAGTCGGACAAGTCCTCGCCCGCACCTGATGGAAACACCGGCGAGAACGCCCAGCTTCTCGCCATGCTCCAACAGCTCCAGATGCAGAACGATCAACTCCAGTCGGGAATCCCGTCCTCCGGAGCCGACCGGAATACCGGGATGATCCAGGGACCTTCGCTCGGCGAAAGGGTCACCGCTTTCCTCCAACTCTGGGAGACCGCCTGGGAGGCGAAAAACATCGATAGCTACAGCCGGCTCTACCACCATGACTTCGTCGGCAAGAACTACTCGAGCCGGACCGGCTGGAAGACGATGTACCGCTCGAGTTGGCTGTCGGACAAACGATCCAAGTTCGCCCGGGCGGGCACGATTCGGGTGGGAGTGAGCAACCCCACCTTCTCCACCCTCGGCAACGGCCGCATCAAGGTCGAGTTCATCCAGACCTACAATTCCGGCACCTACTACGACCGCGGCACCAAGACGCTTCTCCTCATCGAGGACCCCACCTCGGATTTCCTCATCCTCGGAGAGGATTTCCGGCCCTGACCCGCACCATGATCCGCCTCCCCTCTATCTGCCTCGCCGCGGGGCTGCTCGTCTGCCTCGGTCCGGAGAATCTATCCGGCGCGGACCGCGCCGAAACCCTGATGCTGGGAAACCGGGCCGTCCGCTTCGAGATCGTGCACGGCTCTCCCCCGACCCCGGGCCCCGTTTTCCTCTCGCTCCACTCAAACGAGAAGACGTCAATCGAAGCGACGAAACGGCTCCTCACCAACTCCCCCGGGCGAATGATCGCTCTCGATGCGAACGGAGCACGGCGTCTCCATCTCGCGCCCGGCGAACGGAACACGACGATCGACCCGAACCGGATGTTCACTCTCCCCGGAATCGAACGTGACATCAAGAGATACTCGACCGTGATCCGGGGCAATGATGCTGAGCTGGTGCAGCGATTCGGGCGGGAAGTCCTGGAGCGCTACGTCCTCAACCAGGGATTGATTGTGGCCATCCACAACAACACCGACGGCAGCTACTCTATCCTCAGTTATCGGGCCGGCGGATCCGAGGCAGCTGCGACGGGAGAACTCTTCATCAATCCGGCAAAGGACCCGGACGACTTTTTCCTGGTCACCGTGAAATCGCATTTCGATACGATAAAACGCGCCGGCTTCAATGTGGTGCTGCAATCCCCCGCTCCGCCCGACGACGGTTCCCTGTCGGTCTACTGCGGTCTCCGCAGGATTCCCTATGTCAACGTCGAAGCCCAGTCGGGACACCTGGATACCCAGTTGGAAATGCTGCGATTCGTCGTGGAGAAGCTGGTCTCCGCCTCCGGAGCCCCCCGGAGGCGTCCGACCCCCCTCGGACAAAACTCGTCCGATGCCGCGGCGAAAGAGTCCGAGCTACCCCGCGATCTCGCGGCGGAGGCAGATGCGCCCGATCCCGGTATTTTTGAGTCCGCCCCGGTGATGCCGGTGGCATCGAACTCTGAGAATCCGACCGCGGCCAGGGAAGAAGCCCCTTCGGACCAGTTCGACCAGACGAAGGCCTTTGCGAGCAGGCTCTGCCAACGTGCCATCGAGGTGCTGGAGGGAGGAGACGAGGACACCATCCGATCGTTCGGGAGGACCCTCGCCGGGGAACTCCAACAGATCGATTTTGTCGAGAGGTCTGACTTTATCCGCCAGCTCAGCCCCGAGGTACACCATGCCGTGCTCGAATGCATCGAGCTCGCACTGGGAACCGATGCCGTGCGTGAGGAATTCGGCCACCGAAAACCCTGACCGGACCGTCCCCAAACCCGGGGAACTCGAACCTGGAGCAGAATCCACTGGCAAACTCTCCCGCCAAATTTATGGTGGCAGACCCCATTCCCCATGAGTCACCAGGTATCCCTATCGATTGCGGCCGCCCTCATCGGCCTGCTCTTAGCTACCGATCCGGTCCGCGCCCAGGAAATCCCCGAGGAACTCCTCGACGACGAACACGTGCGCGAGGAATTCGGCGTCAACCAGTTCACCACCCCGTCCATCCGGAAAATTTTCGATGATCTGAAGCGGCTCCGCCCTCTGCCTTACGACACGCTCAAAAGGGTTGTCCCCGCCAATATCGCCTCCGACCGCTCCACCGTCGCCATCACTCTCGGTTTCCTCATCGCCGACGGTTTCTTTGCGGTGGAGGCGGAGCAGTTCCTCGATCTCGAGCCGATCGGGATCTCGCTGCTCAACCACGCCAAAGCCATCGGCGCCGGCGAACGCATCAAGAGCCACACCAAGGCCCTCCTCGACCACCAGAACCTCAAGGACTGGAACAGCCTCAAAGCGCAGCTCTCGCGGACCCAGAGAGATGTGGAGAAAGAGATGGTCCTGATCCGGGACGTCGACCTGGCTCACCTGATCGCCCTGGGGGGCTGGCTGCGCGCTCTCGAGATCGGATGCGCCGCTGCCCTCGATCCCTACGACCCGGAAAAGGCAGCCGTCCTCGCCAAGCCGCTGGTCGTGGAGTATTTCATCGCCAACCTGGAAACCATGGAATCGCGCATTCAGTCCAACCAGGCCATCAGCGGCATCCGCTCGGTGCTCCTCGAGGTGCTCCAGATCATATCCCTACCGGAACAGGAAGTGCTCACCGAGACCCAGGTCGTGGAACTGCGCGACAAAATTTCGCCGCTGGTCGACTCCCTCTATGGACAGAAGGAATTCGCCAATCGCTGAATCGTGAAGGTCAGGCACATCTACCTGTCGGAGGACCACAACTTCTTCGGCCATCACAACCAACCTCCGGGAGAATCCCCCATGATCGAGGTCGGAGAGATCGAATGCATCGCGGGCAAAGGGATTCGCGGAGACCGGTTTTTTGATTACAAAGAAAACTACAAGGGACAGATCACCTTCTTCGAGTGGGAGACCTTCCTCGCGCTGAAGGAAAAATTCGGTGTCTTCGACCGCGGTCCGGAGGTCTTCCGACGCAACGTCATCGTCGAGGGGATCTCACTCAATGACCTCATCGGTCACACCTTCGACCTTCAGGAACTTCGTTTCGAGGGAGTGGAGGAGGCCCGGCCCTGCTATTGGATGAACCAGGCCTTCTGCGAAGGGGCCGAGGAAGCCCTCCGCGGTAGGGGTGGTCTGCGCGCCCGGATTCTTTCGTCCGGCACCCTCCGGGCGGATCCGGTCACTTCCTGACATGGGCTCTCCGGCGCCGCCTCCCCCGCACAGCCGGTTGGCGACGAAGCTGCCCGCGCGCTGTTGGACCGCCGTCCTGTGCGCCGTGCTCGCCTCCTGTGCGGATGGGCCGAGCCTGGAAAAGGTGGGGTTGACCGATGCCGAGTTCGCCAGACTCCATCACGACGTGCGGTATGCCTACTTCGGTGGCCAGGGCTTCGACAAAGCCCATCTCATCCAACACAACCATTACCTGCTCCAGCGGGAGACCATCGAACGCCTGTTCGGTGAAGCCGGCCTGCAGCTGGAGGATGTCCGCCTGCTCAACGCCAACAAACCGGAGGGCCACATGGTCTACCGCTTCACTTCAGAGGCAGACCTCGACGACCAGGCCCGCCCCCCGACTGGGCAGGAACTGGATGCGCTCGCAGACCTGAGGCGAGGTCAGCCCTACCGTGTCTTCCGGAGCGCCGAAGACCGGATCGCCCTGATGGCCCCCGTCAGAGCCGTCAACGCGAACTGTGCCGCCTGCCACGGGGTGCCGGAGGGCGACTTCGTGGGCACCTTCATCTATTACCTGGAAGAACAACGACCAGGACGGTGAGCAGACGGGTCGATGCGGTTGCACCGGAGTTCTTATCCGACAGGGCAAGAACGGCGTGATCGAGGTCCCGTCGGGAGCTTTTTCCGGGGAGAGAAATGTGGCTATGTCTCCAGCCCGGTGATGTCGAAATCGAGGGTTTTATCCGAACCGACGATCTCGTCCCAGAGAACCGGCTCGCCGCCCCGGTAACAGGCTTCGCGCCCCAGCAGGGCGAGGTAGTGGCTCTGCACGCTGGGTGCCACGGTCTCCTGGGCAAAGTTTTCCCCGGTGATGTTGTCGTAAAACGTCTTGAAGTTGTTGGCGATCCCCAGGTTGTAAATACCGCGAATCTTCTCCTTCATGAAACGGTCGCCCTGGAAAGGATTTTTGCCCCGGATCAGCACCTCGCCGGAGTAATCGGCACTCAGGCTTCCCCCGCTGCCGTGCAGCTTGACGTGAATCCCGTGGTGGCCGGGCAGGTTGTGACCGTCGAAGCGCTTGCCCCGGAACATCACCTTGAGACCGTCGCCGTAGTCATAGGTGGCGACCCAGTGATCCTGCACGTCCCCGGGGCGAGGATCCGGCAGGTGATCGAGCAGAAATCGTCCGCACCACCCCGTGGCGGACACCGGGTTGCGCCCGATCATCAGGCTGGCGAGATCGATGGAGTGGATCGAAAATTCAACGATGGACTCGCCACAGAGGGCGCGCCACTGGAGCCAGTTTTTGAGTTTTGCCTCCTGACTGTCCTGCGGGACGCGCAGGGTGAAGGCGGGACAGGTCCCCTCGATCTCGCCGTAACCGAGCTTGCCCAGGTCTCCCGCGGCCACGCGGCGGGCGGCCTCGAGGTAGTGATCAATCGCCCGGGTCTGGAAATCGACAAGAAAGCAGCGCCGCTTTTCCGCAGCTTTCCGGGCGGCCGCCTCCACACGGGCCACCCCCGGAGCGTCGACCGCGATCGGCTTGGCCAGCCAGACGTGAAGACCGGCGTCGACGGCTGCCTCGACCTGTTCGGGATGGAAATAGGGCGGCGAAAGCACCGCGACGATGTCGATCCCGCCGGCATCGATCATCCGACGGAATCCGTCGAGCCCGGTGAAACGCCTCTCCGGTGGAACCTGGAATTTCTCGCCCTTCTCATCCACGGCGTCCTGGAAATAGTCGGCAAGCGCGGAGACGGTGAATCGCCCGTCCTGCAGGGCCACCCCGCCGACGCTGCCGCAACGGCCTCCGCAGCCGACGATGCCGAGGCGCAGCTTGTCTCCCCCGCCCTCGGCGGCACGGAGGATCTGGGGAAAGGAAACCGCCGTGGCGGCAAAAGCGGTGCGGGTCAGAAAACGGCGGCGGGTGGTGGGAACCGGGCTGGGCTTCATGCGGAATGGACTGTTCGTTGATTGTCGCGATCCATCCAGCTACCCCTGCTTCGCGGGGTCAAGGCTGCTGACATCCCTCATACCAGCCGGTCCATTGCGCCGCCATGGCCGCGACTCTGTCCGGATGATCCGCGGAAACGTCCCGCAGCTCGGTTCGGTCGGTGGACAGATCAAAGAGTTGCCACGACTTCTGCCGTTTCACCTGAATCGCCTTCCAGGAGCCGTCCCGCACCACCTTTTTCCCCTGGTATTCGAAGAACAGGGGCGTCGGACGGGAAAGGGCCGCTCCGCGAAAGGTCGGTGTCAGACTGATGCCGTCCACCGCCGCCGGCTGCTCGGTCGATTCGCCGGGATACTCGCCGGCGGCACCGGCCAGTTCCATCCAGGTGGGAAGCAGGTCGATGACGTGGCAGGGTTCCCGACAGACCGTTCCTGTCGAGGCGGTGATACCATCCGGCCAGTGCGCGATCATCGGGGTGTTGATGCCTCCTTCCTCGGGATTGATTTTCCATCGGCGGAACGGCGTGTTGGCCACGTTGGCCCAGTTCTTTCCGATGGCCTCAAACGATCCCACCGTTCCCCAGGGCGCGTCGGAATCGCTCTTGCCGCGGTTTCGGGGTCGTTCGTGGCTGGCGCCGTTGTCGACCAGGAAGAGAAACAGGGTATTCTCCCAGACGCCCTGGCGCTGCAGGGCGGCGACCAGTCGGCCGATGTTCTCGTCGATGGAAGCCACCATGGCGGCGTGGATCTCCATGCGCCGCGCTTCGTCGGCCCTTTCGGATTCGGTGAGGGAGTCCCAGGCCTCGTGCTCCGCGGGACTCAGGGGTGCCACCTCCGGATCGAAGAGACCCGACTGGATCTGCCGGCGATACCGATCCCGGCGGATCGCCTCGTAGCCCGCATCGTAGCGACCTGAAACCTTCTCGATGTCGCGGGCATGAGCGTGCAGGGGCCAATGGGGGGCGTTGTAGGCGAGATAGAGAAAGAAAGGTGCTCCTCCGCGATCTTCCTCCAGCCACCCCAGGGCCCAATCGGTGAAACGATCGGTGGCATAAAAATCCTTGTCCGGCACGAAGGGCCGGATCACCCGATCGTCGAAGGCCCAGGAATACGAGGAGGGCCGACCCGGAACGGGTTCACCCTCCCGCGCCACCGCGCTGGGGTTCCAGGAATTGATAGCCCCCCCGAGAAATCCGGAGAAATGATCGAAGCCACGCTCATGGGGATTGAAATCAGCGTGGTGCTTCCCGGACCACCAGGTGCGGTATCCCGCGGGGCGCAGGACCTCGCCGACGAGAGCGGTCCGGGCAAAAGCGCGATCCGAACGTTGGTGATACAGCCCGGTGAGCAGACTGATCCTCGTGGTCCAGCACTTCGAGGTGTTGTACATCTGGGTGTAGCGGATGCCCTCGGCGGCCAAGGCGTCGAGATGAGGCGTCTCGATCTCCGATCCGTAACAACCGAGATCGGAGTAGCCCATGTCGTCCACGAGGACGATTACGAAATTCGGCCGCGAGTCCGCCGGCGACAGCATGGGAAAAACGACGAGGAGCAGCAGGGCCGCGAATGGGATGGGTTTCATCCCCGGGAGCATCCAACGATTTCCCTCCGAAGTCCATCGTGGAGGCACCGGTGATGCGCCGAGCCGGTTTCCTCGCCTGAGATCCTTCGCCTGAGATCCGCACCGTCTCACCGGAATTGGCGATTGTTTTCGATCGCCCGCCGTGCGATCTCCGCCGCTTGCGGAGAAAAGTCGGAATGTTTCACCTTCTCCGGATCGGCGCGATAGAGCGCCGCCATCCAGGTGAGGGCGCAGAGTTCGTGCATCAGCGGTCCCGCGTGACCGATCCTGCCGTCCAGAAACAGGGCGTGCCTCCCCCGCCCCACCAGCACCTCGATATCGGGCAGCTTCCCGGCGCTGAACTGAATCTTCATGTCCGGACCGACCTGGCCGTAATTCACGAAATGGATCGGGTTCGGACACGTCCGCCGGAGTTCCTCGATGTCCTCAAAAGATGTTTGGGCCATCACCTCGGTGAGATGGCGGAAGGTCTCGTCATCGAGATTCGGTCCGCCCACCATCCAGAACTGTCCGATCATGAACTCGGTCTTGGGGTTGTGATCGAGCGCCAGTCCGATCCAGCACTGGTAATCCTCGATCGACCCCCCGGGGATGTTCGTGGTCATGCCCAGCAGGTCCACCTCTCCCGTCGCGAGGATGGCCTCGATTTTTTCCCTCTGGCCCGGGTTGGCCCAGAGACTGCCCGGAGTTCCGCTCGGCCCGGGAGAAAAAACCACGTGACCTTTGTGTTCGGCAAAGCCGCTGGCGGTGGCGAGCCGGTCGAATGACTTAGCGACCGGCGCAAAAAAACTGTGCCCGATGAAGAGGCAATTCGCTCCTTCGGGAAATCCGACCTCAGCGCCCTCGCCCCGGGCCGGAGATATCGCGGCCAGGGCCAGGAAAACGATGCCCGGGACCCGGGCTGGAAGAAGGGTTGCGATGCGTTTCATCGTTGGGATTCGGCAAACAAAAAGACGCTTGGCCTTGTGATCCCGATAGACAAAACCGGAGCTTGGCCTTTCCGGTTACCGTTTTCTCAGCATTCTGTGGACTCGGTGCGGAGCACCTCGCTCCTCAGGCAGCGCGATCTTGGCCAGCGTTCCCGGGGACCATGACGGCGACGGCCGTGGCCTGCGCGCGCGCCAGGCCCCAGACCACGATGGCGGTCGCCGCCGCCAGAAAACAGAGGATACCGGCGAAAACAAAGGCGAGCACATACTGATCGGTCGCATCGAACAACACGCCACCGACCACCGGACCCAGAATGCCGGCAACCCCGTAAGCGGTGTAGATAAACCCGTAATTGATCCCGAAATGCTTCGGCCCGAAGTAGTCCGCCGTGGCCGAGGGAAAGAGCGCGAAGATGCCGCCAAAATTCAGGCCGACCCAGGCGGAAGCGAAGAGGATGGCCACCGGCGTTTGCACCCCGACGAGAAGCATGAAAGCCATGCCTTGGGCGAGGAACATCATCATCATGGCCCGGGGGCGATCGATGATGTCGCTGATTTTGCCCCAGAAGATGCGCCCCAAAGCGTTGAAGATCGCGAGGATACCCACCGGCTCGACAAATCGGCCGAAGTTGCCCAACCAATCCGGGGAAAAGGTTCGTCCATCCAGGATGGCGCTCATCATGGGTTTCCACTGGCCGATGGCCATCAGCCCGGAAGTGGCGCCGAAGATGAAGGTTACCCACAACATGCAGGCGAGAGGGGTGTTCAGCATCTCATCCCAGTTCAGGTCGGTGGTCTGGCTCCCGGCTCCGCCCTCCGGCTCCCAGCCCTCCGGTTTGAATCCCTCCGGCGGATTACGCAGCAGCGAGGCTCCCAGCGCGACCACGACCATGCAGACGATGCCGTGGAGGACGAAGAAAGCCTTCCATCCCATGCCGAAACCGACGCCTTCGGAAAGTCCCAGACCGATCATCACGATCTGGTACAGCCCCATGCCTTCACCCACCTCGTTGGGCGGGAGGAGCAGTTCGGAGGCCGGGCCGGCGAAAAAGAGGGCGCCCGCCCCGAAACCCGCGACCGCCAAGCCCGAGACGAGGCCTTTCTTGTCCGGGAACCACTTCACCGCCGCGGCAATCGGGCAGACATAGCCAAACCCGATACCGGCTCCGCCGAGCACTCCATAGGTGAGATACAGGGCCCACGGCCGGGACTCGTGAACCAGCAGCGCACCGAGAAGAAAGGAAAGGCCGAGCAGGACCCCGCCGATGGTGGCAACCCGGCGCGGTCCCCACCTGTCCTGCAGACGGCCGGCGGGGATCATCACCAGGGCAAAGGTGGCCAAGGCGATGGAAAAAGCCCACTGGGTGGTGGTGCGGTCCCAACCGAACTCGCCTTCCAGTGGCCGAACGAATACGCTGAACGCGTAGACCGTCCCCAGAATGACCTGCACCAGCAGGGCACCGGCAATCACACTCCAGCGGTTATGATTCTTCATTTTTGCTAAGATGAACGTTTGCTACGTCACAGGGAAAAAGGGCTTTGCAGCGCTCCCGGTTGCGGCCCGCCCCTTGCTCCGGCCATATGAAAGGAAGGAAGAGTCCTTTTCAAGCAACAACAGCCGGCCGCCCGCAAATGCCACCGGATTTGCTTTTCATATCCCTGAACCGGACGGGTACCCTGCCCATCTCGCCCGCTCAACCTCCTCCGCTCGCCGTGTCGCGACCGACTTTTTCCACGAGGTAGGCGGCGATGCGCTCGGCGATGACGGGGAAGGCTTCCTCCCGCCGCCGGATCAACTGCTGCTCCACGTCCGCCCGGTCGATGAACTCCACCTCGAGAAAGCACATCGGAATGGCGCGCAGCGATTCGTGTCGGTTCAGCTGAAAGAAAAAATTCGAGCCCATCCCTCCATGCAGATAACCGTCCGCGATGGATGCCCTCGGCTTCGAGGCCGGCACGAATTGCCGCACCCCCTCGTTGCAGGCCCGGGCCAGCCCGTCGGCAAACTCCTTGTCACGGTCGAACTCCGGATTGCGATCGCCACCCTGAATCACGCACAGAGTGCCGAGCGCCTGTCCCGATCCGCTCGCATTGAAGTGAATGCTGACGACCGCGTCGGGCGCAACCTCCGCGCAGATCCTAGCCCGCTCGGCGAAATCGAGGTTGACGTCGTCTCGGCGCGTCAGGACAACCTCGAGCGGCTTCGCCCGGCGCTTTGCTTCCTCGACGATGGCTTTCTCCAGGGCCAGCGACAGTTCCAGACACAGGTTCTTTTCCCGGATACCGGAGGGTGAGGTGGCGTTGTTCGGCGAGGAAAGGGTCCGCTCCGACTGCTTACCCGCATAGGCTCCTCCGCCGTGACCTGGATCGATCACGATGGTCTGGGAAAAAGCGACCTGCCAGCCCGCGAGGGTCAGGATCAACGGCACGATACATTTCATCCCCCCCTATCGACGCATCGGTCTCCTGCCGCAAGGCCTTGAACCTCCCTCAGAGCGCAACGCGTGGCGCGCCCTCGCCGGCGAGAGGTCGACATCCCGAAAAATTTTTCGGTTGGGAAAGGTTTGCCGATCTCCTATGCTCGACGACCATGACGCTTCGCCCGTTGCTCGCCGCCCTGCTTTGCCAAATCCTGCTCTCCGGTGGAAATGCCGCGGAGCGCCCCAATTTCGTCTTCATCGTCTCCGAGGACAATTCCATCCATTACCTGAGACATTTCTTCCCGGGAGGTGCGGAAACACCGGCGATCGAACGTCTCGCTCGCGAGGGACTCACCTTCGATCACGCCTTCTCCAACTCGCCGGTCTGTTCCGTGGCGCGAACGACCCTGGCGACGAGCTGCTATGCCCCCCGCATCGGCGCCCAGTTTCACCGCAAATACAAGCATGCGACGCTTCCCGAAAACATCCGCCTGTTCCACCACTACCTCCAGGAGGCAGGCTATCACACGACGAACAACGCGAAGACCGACTACAACGTCCAACCCGCCACGGGATGGGTGGAGTCCTCCCGCAGGGCTACCTGGCGGAGCCGGGAACCGGATCAGCCTTTTTTCCACCTGCAATCTCACGCCCAGTCGCACGAGAGTTCCCTCCATTTCGACCGGGAGACCTTCGAGAATGAACCGACCCGGACCGATCCCGCTACTGTGACTCTGCCCGACTACTTTCCCAACACCCCCCTGTTTCGCTACACGGTGGCCCGCTATCACGACCGCATTGGTGTCATCGACGGCATCGTCGCGGACACCGTGGCGAAGCTGGAGGAGGACGGTGTGCTCGAAGACACCTTTATCTTCTATTTCGGCGACCACGGGGGCGTGCTGCCCCGGAGCAAAGGCTATCCCTACCAGTCGGGGCTGCATGTTCCCCTGGTGGTCCGGATACCGGAAAACTTCGCCCATCTCGTGGACGGAGCCCGGGGCGACCGGGTCGAAGGTTTTGTCAGTTTCGTCGATTTTGGCCCGACTGTGCTTCACCTCGCCGGGGTTGAGGTCTCCGCCGATGTGAACGGCCAGCCTTTCCTCGGACCGGACATCGCCATGGCCGAGGTAAACCGCCGCGACGAAGCCTTCGGCTACGCCGATCGGTTCGACGAGAAGTACGATTTCATCAGGAGTCTGAGGAAGGGCCGCTACCACTATCTCCGCGCCTACCAGAACTGGCTCCCCGACGGGCTCCAGAATAACTACCGCTACAAGATGCTGGCCTACACCGAGTGGCGCGACCTCTATCGCGGGGGCAAACTCAACGACGTGCAAAGCCAGTTTTTCCGGCCCAGACCGGTGGAACTCCTCTTCGACGTCGAGGCCGACCCTCACGAGGTAAACAACCTCGCGCTCGACCCGTCCCGGGCCGAACTCCTCCGCGACCTGCGCGGCCGACTCGACGAGCGGCTCAAGGCGATGCCGGACCTCAGCTTTTTCCCCGAGAGTCACCTGGTGAATCATGCCATGACCGATCCGGTCGGATTTGGCCAGGAAAACAGGGGGGCCATCGTCCGCTACATCGACATCGCGGACCTGGCTACCCGGCCCTTCCACCAGGCGAAAGCTCCCCTGGAAGCAGCGCTCCGAGACGACGATCCCTTCGCCCGCTACTGGGGCGCCATGGTCTGCAGCAGCTTTGGCGAGCGCGCCTCCGCCCTGGCCCCGGCGGTGGAAGCGTTGCTCGAAGATGAGAAGGAAGTCGTCCGGCTACGGGCCATCGAATTCCTCGGTCTGATCGGCCGGATCGATGCCCGCGTGTTGCTGACGGGGTTGATCAACACCACCAGCGATCCCGTGGTGGCGACGGAGGCCCTCAATTCCCTGGTGCACTTCGTCGATCACGAAAAACCCGAAGTGCCTTACGATGCGGAGAGCCTCCGACCCGCGGCACGCGGAGCGGATGTGGAGCGTCGCGTCCCCTATTTGAAAGGGGAAACGCAGAACCGGCAAAAGGAAGCGAGAAAGCCAAGGGCGGGGAAGTAGAGAAATAGCGAGCGCGCGGTTCCTGGACCGCCCGGACGCCGAATCCAGGGGCCAATCACTTTTGCTGCTGCATCTTTGCCTGCATGGCCTGATACAGCCGCTCGATCGCTTCATCGGGATCCTCGAGCATCATGCTCTCCTTGATTTTGCTCGCATAGAGCCCGAAGGCGAAGGGTGACACCGCGGGGACTTCCCGCAAGTCCCAGTCCATCCCTCCGACGCGAGAGAGGAAATCGAGCGCCCGGTCGAGATCGAGAAAGGTGTGCTGCGCCTCGTGGTAGGCCTGTTCGATGAGGGGATGGTCGGGTTCGTGCTCGCTGAGCACGTCGAAGAGGAGATCGGAACTCCACTTCAGCTGGCGCACGTTCCGCTCCGCCCCGGGGAGGTTCCGCGGCACCATCAATCCCGTCTGGGCCACCGCACCAAACTGCCACTTGACCAACTGCGCCCCCGCCAGCGCGCTCTTCATGTCGGACGCGGGATCGGTTTCTCCGGCGAAAAGCTCCTTCCACTCCTCCAACCCCATGGACTGGAAAGTGCGCAGGCTGAGCAGAAAGCCGTAATCGTCGATGGTCACGAGCGCGTTCCCGCCGACAGCCTCCTTGACCCGGTAGCTGATGATGCGGGAGAGGGCATCGTTGGCCGAACGACCGATCAGGGAGTGAAAGAAAAAATGGACCCGCTCGGGGTCGTTCTCCTCGTCCTCGAAACGCTCGATGAGAAACCGCCTCTCCGTCGGGATTGCCGAAATGAGACGCTGGGTCGCGAAATGCTCCAGCACGGCCGCCGCGTTGGTCGTGGAGATGTCCCACTCCTCGATCAACCAATCCATGACCTCGTCCGGCTCCGCCTCGTCCTCGAGGAACCGATCCATCCGGGTGCGCAGCCGCGCCACTTCCCGGGCGATGCCGGAAGCGAGCGGCATCTTGTTGGCGTTCCACTGTGGCACGGTGGGCAACCGGCCGGTAGCGTCGTCGACCTGGATCCCGCGATACCCCGCTTCCTTCAGCTTCACCGTCCGTCCGGCCAACACGAAGATGTCTCCCGGTTTCAGATTCTTGATGAAGCGCTCCTCCACCGAGCCGAGCCGTCTGCGATTGAGGGTGACGGTCATCATGCCTTCGGAATGAATCGTGCCGATGTTGACCAGGTAATCGCGCTCCACCTTGCGGCTCACCGTGTGATAGCTTCCATCGCGCCGTTCGATCTTGCCGAAGGTGTCCTGGTATTGCCCCTCCAGAGAACGCCCTCCCCCCTCCAGATAGCGGAGAATCCGGTCGAAGGTAGCGCGAGGCAGTTCCCGGAAAGGGTAGGCCGAGGTCACCGTGGCGAAGGCTTCATCCGCAGTCACCCCGCCGTCCATCGCCATGCCGAGGACGTGCTGGGCCACGGCATCGTTTCCGCTGGTCAGAATGCGCACCGGATCCAGCACCTTGTCGCGGGTGAGCCGGGCGCAGACGATGCACTCGATCAGGTCGTTGATGTTGGTCGCCACGAGAACCCCGTGGCTGGTCTCTTCGATGGAGTGTCCGGAACGTCCGATCCGCTGAAGCGCCCGGGTCACTCCCTTGGGCGTGCTCACCATGATCACCGTATCGATGTTGCCGATATCGATGCCGAGTTCCAGCGAGGTGGAACAGACCACGGCCCGGAGATCGCCCAGCTTGAGCCGGTCTTCGACCTCCTGGCGTAGGTCCCGATCCAGGGAGGAATGGTGGCACTCGATGTGAGCGTTCCACTTGGGCAGGGCCAGCTTGAGGCGGTGGGAGATCCGTTCCGCCCCCGAGCGGGTATTGGTAAAAATCAGGGTGGCCCGGTTGCGCTCGACGATCTGTGCCATGTCGCGAATCACCCGGCTGGCGGTAAACCCCGAGGGAGGATAGGCATGCCGCCGGATGGGGGTAAGCACCTCCACGATGGCCCGTCGCTCCTCCCGCGCCTCGATGATCCGGGGCGGCGGACCCGAACCGCGGAGGAACTCGCCCACCGTGTCCAGCGGCGCCACCGTGGCGGAGAGACCGATCCGGCAGAGAGGTTCGCCGGCGGGATCCGCCTCGCGGCGGATTTTCTCCAGCCGCTCCAGCGATACGGAGAGGTGGGCGCCCCGCTTGTTCTCGACGAAGGCGTGAAGTTCGTCGATGATGACGAAGCGGCAGCGCTCCAGCGCCTCGCGATATCCCTTTTGCGGGAGCACGATGGCCAGGCTCTCCGGGGTGGTGATCAGGATGTGAGGCGCTTTGCGGCGTTGCCTGGCCCGCTCGTCCGAGGAGGTATCCCCGGTGCGCAGCCCCACCCGGATGCGTTCCTCCAGTCCCAGGCCGGCGAGGGGGAACTTCAGATTCTTTTCGATGTCGTAGGCCAGAGCCCTCAGCGGGGAGAGATATAAACACTGTATCCCCGGAAGAGGCCCATCATCTCCCCCGTCCTGTTGCGACAACCAATCGATGATTCCGAGAAAACCGGCAAGCGTCTTGCCCGACCCCGTCGGCGAGCTGAGCAAGACGCTCTGGCGGCGGAGAATGGCCGGAACGCAGCAGACCTGGGCGTGGGTGGGACGGGAAAACGTGGCGCGGAACCACCGCGAGGTGGGTGGGCTGAGGCTACGAAAAAAGGCCTCTTCATCGTCGTCATCTGCGCGGTTCATCCCCGGATACAGAGAGAACGCGCGAGACCTCAACCGGGGTCCATCTCCGCGCCGGCCGCTCCCATCTCCTCCACGGCGTGCTCCACGTCTCCCTCGGCCAGGTTCACTCCGCGGCAGCCGGGAAGGTGAACGCGGACGCGGAAGCTCTCGCGGAGGCCGTCGAGCACGGTGAACTTGACGCAGACGTCGGTGGCCAGACCGAGAACGGTGAGGCGGTCCACCCCTCGACCGCGCAACCAGTCCGCGAGTCCGGTCGAGTTTCGGTGCCCATTGTCGAAAAAGCCGCTGTAGCTGTCGATCCCGGCGTCGCACCCCTTGAGGAACACCCGATCGATCCCGGCCGTCTCCAGCCCCGGGGCAAAAAGGGCTCCCCCGGTGAAAGCCACGCAATGCACGGGCCACAGCGTCTGGGGCAGGCCTTCGAGTTCGATCTGCTCGAACTCCTTTCGCCCGGGGTGATTGGCCGAGAAACTTCCGTGATCCGGCGGGTGCCAATCCTGCGTCGCCACGACGATGTCGTGCTCGCGCATCAGCGAATTCGCCACCGGAATGACCCGGTCTCCCTCCGGAACACCCAGCGGTCCGCCGGGAAGAAAATCGTTCTGCAAATCCACGAGAATCAGGGCTTCCATCGCATCTCCTTTCGTGCCTGGTCAATCAACTGCTGTTTCCTGTCGTGCAACCCTTTCTCCAGGCCCGCCGGGTAGGCGTGAGGGTTGCGCAGGCGTTTGATCGTGGGATGAAGCTTGTCGAGTTGCTCGCGACAGGTTTGCTGACTGTCGCGGAGGGAGGGCAGGTCCGCCACCCTGTCGCCGCGGCGGAACACCGGTTCCAACAGGTCTTTTCCCCGGAATCCTTCGTCGAAATGTTTTTCCCGGAGCGGTTCCGCCGGATCGACGATTTCCACCCGTTCCGGACATCCCATCTCCTCATCGTAGATGGCATCGCCGCGGAAAAGCCCGTCGCGCTCGAAGCGACGCACCTGGTGGATGCCGGGGGTGTTGACCTTGATCGCCGTCTCGCTGAGTTTCAGCTTGGGGTTCCAGGTGCCGTCATCGCCGCGAATGGCGCTCAACTTGTACACTCCCCCGAGGGCCGGTTGGTCTCCCCCGGTCGCCAGTTGGGTGCCCACGCCCCAGACATCGATCCTGGCACCCTGATGCTTCAGGCTCTCGACGGTAAACTCGTCGAGATTGTTGCTCGCCACGATTCTGGCCTCGGGAAATCCTGCGGTGTCGAGTCGCCTCCTCGCCTCGATACTGAGCCAGGCGAGGTCGCCGGAGTCGAGGCGGATTCCGGCGAGTTCGTGTCCCCTCTGCCTGAGCGACTTCCCCTGCTCGATAGCGCGGTCCACTCCCTCGAGACTGTCGAAGGTATCGACGAGAAAAACGCAATTCGCCGGCATGGCCTCGGCATAGACACGGAATGCCTCGATCTCGGAATCGAAAGAGAGCACCCAGGAATGGGCGTGGGTTCCCCGGACCGGGATGCCGAAGAGATGACCCGCCAGAACGTTGGAAGTGCCCGTGCATCCGCCGATGAAAGCGGCGCGACTCGCCATGGTGCCTCCGTTCGGTCCCTGGGCCCGCCGCAGACCAAACTCGAGGACGGGGTCGCCCTGGGCCGCCTCACAGATGCGCGCCGCCTTGGTGGCGATCAGAGTCTGGAAGTTGATCACGTTCAGCAGCGCGGTCTCGGCGAGTTGAGCCGCGAGTAGCGGACCTCTGACCCGCACGATCGGTTCGTGCGCGAAGACGAGACTCCCCTCAGGCATCGCATCCAAGTCGCAACTCCAGCGCAACTCGCCCAGGTAATCGAGGAAGGCCGACTCGAAGAGAGGATTCCCGTCTCCGCCCTCCAGACGCGCCAGGTACTCCAGCTCATCGCCCTCGAAACGGAAGCCCTCGAGCCACTCCACCGCCTGAGCCAGTCCGGACGTCACCGCGTAGCCTCCGGCGAAAGGCAGGGAACGAAAAAAAAGGTGGAACACCGCCTCCTGATTGGCCTTGCCGGAGCGCCAGTATCCCGCCGCCATGGTCAACTGGTAGAGATCCGTCAGGAGCGTGTGCGTCTCGGATTTTCTCATGCTTCGGTCGGTAGCGGCCCGGAGACTCCGGCGGGTTAGATCCACTCGCCCCGTTGCAACCGCGGCGGGCCGCCTCTAACCTTTCCTTTCGAACGAGTTCCTTGCAAGGACCTTTGCCCGCGCCACTCGATCATGAAAATCAAGTCTTCCCGCTTCGAATTGAGCGCCAAATCCCTCGATACCTGCCCCGCTCCGAACCTGCCGGAGCTGGCTTTTATCGGCCGTTCCAACGTGGGCAAATCCTCGCTGATCAACCTGCTCGCGGGGAGCCGAGGCAGTCTGGCAAAGGTATCCGGATCCCCGGGAAAAACCCGGCTGATCAACTTTTTCGTGATCAACGAAACCTGGCGCCTCGTCGACCTCCCGGGCTATGGCTACGCGAAGGTTTCCAAAAAAGACCGGGAGGTTTTCCGGGACTTTGTCTCGGACTACCTCACCGGCCGGGAGAATCTGCTCGGAGTGTTCGTCCTGATCGACTCCCGGATTCCACCCCAGCCGATCGATCTCGACTACATCCATTGGTTGGCGGAGACCGCAGTTCCGTTTGCCCTGATCTTCACCAAAACGGACAAACTCAGCAAATCGGCCTGCGATCAGGCCCGTCAGCGGTTTTTCACAGACCTCGGCTCCCGAATCGAAGGCGAACCCGACTGGTTCTTCACCTCGGCGAAATCGGGAACCGGTCGCGCAGAACTACTCCGCTACATCGACGACAATCTCCCGCCCACCTGATCAGGAAAAGGAACCCTCCTCATTGCCGACCGTGCTTTTCAGCTTGGCCAGACCCCGGCGAATCCTCGCCTTGACCGTGCCCAGCGGCTGTCCAATCTGGCGGGCAATTTCCTTTTGGGTCATGCCGTCGAAGTAGGCCATCTCGATGGCTTCCCGCTGGACCGGAGTCAGCTCCATGATGGCGCTCCTGACCGCGCGGCAGGCGTCGCGCCGGGTGGCCGCCTGGCTGCCGCTGATCGATGGCGAGCCGGTGGGGTTGACCTGCTGCTCTCCGGTGTAGCCATCCCGGAGCCGGGCCCGGCGTTGCTTCGATCGGATCCGGTCGATGGCCCGATTTCTCGCCATCGAGTTCAACCAGGTCACCGGCCGCCCCCGGCTCTTATGAAACAGTCCCGCCTTCCTCCAGAGGGAGAAAAGTACCTCCTGGAGAACCTCCTCAGCATCGCAATGGTCATTGAGCACTTTGTAGATTGTCGCGTACAGTAGACCGCCGTAGCGATCATGGAGACGCTGAAAGGCGTCGCGATCGCCATTCGCGATTCCCAGGATATCCCGGGCATCGGCGTCATCGTCGTAATTTGATTTTTCCTCAGCAGAATTTGCTATCTGCTTGACATCTTTTTTCATCATGAGATGAACTTATTTTGGTTTGGAATCTCGGTCAAAGGCTTTGTAGATAAGAATTGCTTATGCTAAAATCTCCCAAGGATTAGCGCAATTTCTTCCTTTGGCGGAGCAAACTCCTGCTCTGTCTGCCGACCACCCGTTCGGCGAATCCCCTCCTTTCCCGGTCACGTAAATGGTTGAGGCTGGTGAAACGATTGACTTCCCGCCAGAAAGGTTTTTTATCCCGCATCCCATGAGTCACCACGAAAACGAAGAAGCGAAAAATCCGCTTTTGCAGGCAGTCGGCTGGTTTTTCCTCGTCCTGGTTCCTTTTTCCCTGATCGTCATGCTCGGCTTCCTCGGCGCCGCCTTCCTCCAGGGCAGCGGCTACAAAGCCCCGCCTCCGCCGCTGGCTTCCGCAGATTCGGTTGAGCCCGGACCGGCGGCAACGCAGCCTCCCGCGGCACCGTCTCCCGATGCGGGCCAGGGCGGGGCGTCCGACCAAGGGGATACCGCCACAGCCGAAACAGGGAAAGAGCTGGCTTCCACCGCTCCCAGCCCCGAACAAATGTCCCTGGGCAAGACCACCTACATGATGTGTGCTGCCTGTCACGGACCCGACGGGCAGGGGGTCGGGGTCGAGCCGGCAAAAATGGCGCCGACGCTAACCGGCTCCGAACTCCTCCTGGGCAACGACGAGGCGGCCATTGCATCCGTCCTCAAAGGCATCGAGAAAAAGCCAACCAGCCCCTACATGGGACAAATGCTCGGTCTGGGTGCCGCGCTCGATGACGAGAAAGTGGCTGCCGTGTTGACCTACGTGCGGAACAGTTTCGGGAACCAGGGAGAACCCGTCTCCCCGGATGGCGTGGCCGAGGTCAGAGAAAAATATGCTCCGGTGAATGCACCCCTCGGTCTTCCTCGGGAGGATCTCATGAAGGTCGCCGGCGAGGGCTGATATTTGTCCTCCGGCCGACTTGCCACCTTTTCTCGCACCATCTACTTTGCAAGGTGCGAGTTCTGGCCCTGGAGACATCATCGAGCAACGCCTGTGCCTGTCTTTTCGACAGCATCACGGGCGAAGTGGTTGACGGTTTTTCCTTCACCTCGAACCGGCGCAATTCCCGCATCTTTTCGCGGCTCCGCACCTTGCTCGATCAGTGCGAACGTCGTATCGACCGGAT
The DNA here is from genome assembly GCA_964562825.1 of uncultured Akkermansia sp. Lineage (GTDB taxonomy): Bacteria > Verrucomicrobiota > Verrucomicrobiia > Verrucomicrobiales > DEV007 > Arctic95D-9. The sequence goes on along the minus strand of CAZLUZ010000001.1, from coordinate 14,646 downwards.
CGCCGTGGGTTTGGGTCCCGGTTCCTACACCGGCGTCCGGATAGGCATCGCCTCCGCGAACGGGCTTTTCGTTTCCCTGGGGATTCCCGTGGTGGGGGTGTCTTCGCTGGTTTGCTTTCCCGGCTCCGGCACCCACTTCGTCGCTGGAGATGCCCGCAGAAAGACCTACTTCCTCTCCGAGGTGCGAAATAGGCAGCAGGTGGGCGAGCCTCTGCTCCTCGATCACGAGGCCTTCGGCAGCCGCCTGGAGGCGGAGAAAAAAAGAGGAAGCCGCATCGTTGCCACCGAACCCGCCATCGTCGAGGCGTTCGACCTCGAGGAATCCTATCCCTCCGCCGCAGAACTCGCCCGGATCGCCGCCGGACCGATGGAACCCAATCTCCTATTGGAACCTCTGTACCTTCGACCACCCTATATCACCAAAGCAAAGAAGAAACCCGTTCCGGGTTTTCCCCAATGACAGAGAAATCGATCGATGAAGCCTGCGCCATCGCCCGCCAGAAACTCCTCGAAGCGGAAGCCGTCCTCATCACTGCCGGCGCCGGCATGGGAGTCGATTCGGGCCTGCCCGACTTTCGAGGAACAGAGGGTTTCTGGAACGCCTATCCGCCGTACCGGAAACTGGGCCTGGACTTCGTCTCCATGGCGAACCCGGACCATTTCATCGCGGACCCGTCTTTCGCATGGGGATTCTACGGGCACCGTTTCAATCTCTACCGGGAAACGGAGCCCCATCGCGGTTTCGCTCTACTTCGCGGCTACGCCAAAACGCGCCCCTGCGGATACTTCATTTTCACCTCCAACGTCGACGGGCATTTTGAGCGAGCGGGTTTTTCCGCCGACCGGGTGATCGAGTGCCACGGCAGCATCCTCCACTGGCAGTGCCTCGAAAACTGCTCGGACGAGGTGTTTGCCGCCGCTGGGAGTGAGATCTCCATCGACGAATCGACCATGCGGGCCAGGGACCCTCTGCCAAACTGCCCGGCTTGCGGCGCGCTGGCCCGACCGGCCATCCTCATGTTCGGAGATTCGACCTGGAACGACTCGAGGAAAGTCACCCAGCTGGCGAACTACGCGCCATGGTTGTTGGAACTCAGGGATCGCAAGCTCGTCGTGATCGAAATCGGGGCCGGTGACGCCGTCCCCACGGTCCGGTGGCACAGCGAAACGGTCACCGAAGCTCGGGAAGGATTCCTCATTCGCATCAACCCGCGGGAACCGCAGATCCCCGATTCCATCCCGGGCGTCGGGATCAACCTCGGCGCTCTCGAAGCACTCGACAAAATCGGGTTACCCCTGGACACCTGAAGCCGAAGTTCGTGAGGATTTTGCTTTAAATATTGTGTTTTTCGTATTTATTGTAAAAGAGCCTCCGCATGACCCACGCTCCGCGAGACAACTCGACGAAGGGATTCACCATCATTGAGACCCTGATCGTCGTTGCTATCATGGCGACCTTCACGGTCATCGCGATACCACTCATCGGCAAGATGCATTCCTCGGCGAGGGAAGCCACGGACCGGCGGAATGCCCAGAATCTGGCCTCGGTCTTTGCCACGGCACAGGCGGCCGGTCTCGATTTTTACGTCCCCGGAGACAAAGCCGCGACCATCGACGCCACCGCGGACGGGGGCTACGTTGTGGACCCGGGACCGTTCCAGAATTCCTATTTTGGCGTCCCCAACATGACCGCCGGTGAACGGGCCAGTGCCGGAGCCTATCTCGAGGTCGACGACATCAGCGCCCGCCTCATCTACGTCGGGCTTTGAGGCTCTGTCTACCCCCTCGCCCGAAACCGTTGCCTATCGGGTTTTCGGCGTTGGGTCGCGAAGAAAGCATTGGAACTGTTCTTCGGCGAATCGAGACTGGCGCTCCGGATGATTCCCCTGAAGCGACAGTATTTTCTCAGTTATGCCGTGATCGGCAGCGTGATGCCCCTGATATCGGTTTTTCTGAGGCAGGAAGGGGGTTTCAACTTTTTGCAGATCGGGATTGCCACGTCGCTGATGGCCCTGCCCATGCTGTTTTCGCCGGTCATCATGACCTTTCTCGCGGACCGGAACGTCGATCCGCGGAGAATCATGGCTTTCTCCTTTCTCGCGAGCGCCACGATGCTTTCCGGCATCTTTTTCTCGCGCAGCATCTCCCTGACTCTCGCGCTGTATTTTTTTCACGGATTGTTTTTCGTGGCCATGATGCCACTGCTCGACGGGATTTTTTTTACATCGGCTCGATCCAACGAGGGGAACGACGACCAGAAAGGAACAGGCTATCCTCTCGTGAGGGTGTGGGGGACGATCGGCTTTATTGTCCCGAGTCTCATCCTCTATTATCCTCTGCGCGAAGGAGCCCCCGCATCGACGATTCTGCCCGTAGCGGTCCTTTTTTGTCTGCTCAGCCTGGGCAACAGTTTTCTCCTGCCGGCACCGGAGAAAAAGGTGATCCGGAGGCGCCAGATTCCGACGAGAGCGGCTCTGGACCGTCTCTTCTCGCCGGAGGGCCGCTGGCTTGCGATCGGACTGTTCTTCGCCTTCCTCGGCGCGTCGACCTACTACGCGTTCATCGCGAACTATTTCGACGAGGCCATCGGGATCCCGAAGGAGTGGATTGGTCTGATCATCAATTTCGGTGTGCTGCTCGAGATCGGCTATACCCTGCGCATGCCCTGGATGCAGCGGACCTTCGGGCTGAAGCGCATCATCTCCGTGGGCCTGGCCCTCATGGGAACCCGCATGCTGCTTCTCGCCCTGTTCCCCCACCCGGCGGTCGCGGTCCTCACTCAGATCTTCCACGGAATCGAGGTGTTGGCGCTCTTTGTGGCGACCCCCATCTTCATCAACCGACTTGCCGGTGACGAGTTCCGCAACTCGATGCAGGGTGTGTTCACCATGGCCGTGGGCGGCGTGGCACGGGTGTTGGGCGGCATCATGGCGGGTTGGATCATGATGAACGGAGGCCTCAAGGCGGGACTCTTCGCCGGTGCGGTGCTGGCCGCCATCGGGTGCCTTATCATCACTTTCCTCTTCGGCAGAATTCCTCCCCCGCACGAATTTCCGGGAGATTTGGAACGGCGGAATTCGGCCAGTTGAAACAACCCGAGCGACATAGGACGTTGATTTGATGTCTATTTCGGGAAAGTCATTTTTCCTCGCCGGATGCTTCGCCGTCGCCCAGGCAAGCCACGCCCGGGATCTGCCGCCGATGCCGGTCGACAGCTTCCTGGAAAAGCATTGCTTTGAATGTCACGACGACGCCGTCTCAAAAGGCCAGCTCAACCTGCTCGAACTTTCTTTCGACCTCAGCGATCCCGCGGTTTTCGAGCGGTGGGAACTGATTCATCACCGCGTCAAGACGGGGGAGATGCCTCCCGAAAAGAAGCCGCGACCAGACGCCACGGCGATGAAACGATTTCTTTCGGAACTCGAGACACCCATGTTGCGCACCGACCGGGAGGAGATAGCGAAAAACGGGCGGGTGTCTTCGCGGCGGATGACCCGCTCCCAATACGAGAACACGATCCACGATCTGCTGGGAGTGGATATCCCCTTGGTGGATCATCTCCCGGAGCCAGCCCCGATGCACCACTTCGAAAACGTGGCGAAATTCCAGCTGCTCTCCCACCACCACCTCGGTCGTTATCTGGAGACGGCGGAGATGGCGCTGGAAGAAGCCTTCGGGCGAGTTTTTGACGGTGAACCTTCTTTCCGGCGCAGTCTGAACGCCCGGGAACTGGGCCGCGGCTCCTGGAGGGGTAGCAACTATCGCGGACCCGAAGACAAGAACGGGCGAGCCATCGCGTGGCCGATCCAGATCCAGTTCTACGGCAGGATGCCGGCTACCCGCGTTCCGGAGTCGGGCTGGTACCGCATTCGGCTGAAGGATGTGGAGGCGGTCAATGCCGAGGTGGTCTGGGGCACCCTGAACTCGGGCGCCGGCTTCTCCAACGCGCCCGTCCTTTACTCGATCGGCACGATCGAGGCCACCCGCGAAAAACGCGACCTCGTCTTTGAGGCCTGGATACGGGAAGACCATCTCCTCGAAATGAAACCGGCCGACGCCACCCTTCCCCGGGCCAAGGTTCGGACCCGCGGCGGCACGGTCATCTACGAAGGCAGCGATCCGGAAGCGGACGGCACCCCGGGCATAGCAATCACCGGTATCGAATTGACCCGCATCTATCCCCACGCCTCCCGCGAGGAGGTCGAGCGCCGGCTGCTCGGCCCCGCGAACCGGGAGGAGATGAGCAACGGGAAGAAGCAGCGGGACACCGAATGGATTGCCCCGGTGATTCACGACTTCGCCCGCCGAGCCTTTCGACGACCCCTCAGCAGGGAGCAGGCGGAACCCTACGTGGAACTGGCGCGCCAGGTTCTCGCCGAGGAAGGTAGCGGGCCGCGGGAGGCCCTCTTCACCGCCTATCGCGCGATCCTCTGCTCGCCCCGCTTCCTCACCTTCGTGGAGAAGCCCGGCCGGCTCGACGACCACGCCATCGCCTCCCGCCTCAGCTACCTGCTGTGGGACACCGCGCCGGACTCGAAGTTGCTCGCCCTGGCCAAATCGGGTGAGTTGAAAGGCAAAAATCTTCGGCGCGAGGCGGACCGCCTGCTCTCGGATCCACGATCGGACAGGTTCGTCGCCCGGTTTACCGACCAGTGGCTCGACCTCGCCAAAATCGATTTCACCTCGCCGGACCAACGGCGCTTCCGCACCTTCGACCCGGTGGTGCAGGAATCGATGGTGTCGGAGACCCGGGCCTTCGTGGGAGAGCTTTTCCACAAGAACCTCTCTGTGTCGCATTTTGTCCGCTCGGATTTTTCGATGCTCAACGAGCGGATGGTCCGGTTTTACGGGCTGGAGCATACCGAGGTTCAGCCAGGTGCGGGACTGCAGAGGGTTTCTCTCACCGGACCGGTGCGTGGCGGTCTGGTGACTCAGGGATCTATCCTCAAGGTCACGGCTGACGGCACCACCACCTCGCCGATCCTCCGCGGCGTCTACCTGGGCGAGCGCATCCTGGGCCGACACATCCCGCCTCCCCCACCGGGTGTGCCCGCGGTCGAACCCGATATCCGCGGGGCGGTGAGCATCCGGGATCAACTGGCGAAACACCGGAACAGCGAAAACTGTGCGGCCTGCCACAAACTCATCGACCCTCCCGGATTCGCTCTGGAAAATTTCGATCCGGTCGGCTTGTGGCGAGAGCGATACGGCAGCTCGAAAGATTCGGTGACGGTCGATCCCTCGGGCGTCACTCCCGACGGACAAGCCTTTCGCGGCATCGCCGACTGGAAAGAGTTGCACGCCGACCGCCCCGAAGAACTGGCGAGAGCTTTCGCTGAGCAGCTTCTCACCTACGCCATCGGCAGCGAGCCCCGCTTCAGCGATCGGGCGGCGGTGGACAAGATCGTCGCCGACGCCGCCGCGCGCGATTATGGAGTCCGCTCCATCCTCCACGCGGTAATTCAGAGTCCCCCATTTCTGACCAAATAAAACCCATGAACAAAGACATTCATTTTCATTTCGGGAAATCCCTCTCTCGGCGGACCCTGATTCGCGGTGCCGGTGTTTCCCTGAGTCTCCCCTTTCTCGATGCGATGACACCCGCCTTTGCCGGTTCCGCTGAGAGCCGGCCACGACGATTTGTCGGAATCAGCCTGGCGTTGGGACTGCATGCCCCGAACTGGGTTCCGCGAGGCACGGGAACGGATTACCGACCGTCTCGCTATCTCAAACAGGCCCAGGATCTCCGGGAAGATTTCACCATCGTGTCGGGCGCCTCCCACCCCGGCGTGACCGGAGGCCACATCGCCGAGGGCAGCATTTTTTCGGCCTGTCCCAACCAGCGAGGTTCGACCACGCGGAATACCATCTCCCTGGACCAACTGATGGCCAAGCACTACGGACACGAGACGCGGTTTCCCTATCTCGTTCTGAATGCCGGCTCTTCGACCAGCCCCTCCTACACCGAAAACGGGGCGATGGTCCCGGCGGAATCGGATCCCATGAAAATCTTCCGCCAGCTGTTCTACGACGATCCGAGTGAGACTCGGAAGCGTCAGGCCGAATCGATCCGCCGCGGTCGCAGCGTCATGGATGTGTTGCACACCGAGACCAAAGCCCTGCAGCGTGAATTGGGCAGAGCCGACCGCGAAAAGCTGGACGAATGGTTCACCAGTGTCGACGAACTGGAGAAGCGACTCAAAGAAAACGAAAACTGGGTGCACCGGCCCAAGCCCCGGGTCGACCCGAAACGCGCTCCGGAAGGAACGGACAAAAGCAACGTGGTCGCCTACGAGAGAGCCATGCTCGATCTGATCTTTCTCGCTCTGGAGACCGATTCGACCCGCTTCGTCACCCTGCACCTGCCCGGTAACGCCGGGGTCAAGAACTTCGAGGGGGTCGACGAGGGATACCACTCTCTGAGCCACCACGGAAAGGACGAGGAGAAAATCTCCCAACTCACCCTGGTCGAGGAAGCTGTGGTCGGTGAATGGGCCTCGTTTCTGCGCAAATTGAAGGACTCTGCCCAGCAGGAGGGAACGCTCCTCGACGAAACCATGGTCATGCTCACCTCGAATCTGGGTAACGCCTCGAGTCATGACAACCGGAACATGCCCATGCTGTTCGCCGGCGGCGGTTACCGTCACGGTCGGCACCTCGCCTTTGACCAGCAGAACAACTACCCCCTGCCGAACCTCTACCTCAGCGCCCTGCACCGGATGGGGCTGGAGTTCGACAAGTTCGCCACGAGCACGGGCGAGATGGACGGTCTGGTCTGATCCGGGTTTTGTTTCCTTCCACCGGGGGGGAGGCTCTCAGACCTCCTCCCGGATCGCGGCGGCCACGTCCTGAAGAGGGAAGGCCGTCTCGGTCCGCTCCACCAGATTCTTCACCGACAGCAGGGGGAATTCTTTGCCCACCACCACCGCGTGGCGGGCCCCGGCCTGTTCCGCGGCCTGGAATTGCTTGGCCACTTTCGCGGGAGACAGGCTATAGAGGGTGCGCAGGCCCCCATTGCGCAAGGTCTGCACCACCCTGCCCATCTCTGCGTGTTGCTCCTCGTCGGCGAGCACCACGTAGACGTCCGCACTCTGTTCCCGGGCCACCGCCGCCTCGAGCAGGTGATTGGGCCGTTCGCTCTCCCGGATCAGGTCGGTGATGACCATGTCGCCCATGGCAAAGCCGCAGGCGGCCATCTCAACGCCGCCAATCAGACCGACCAACTGATCGTAGCGGCCGCCACCGGCGACAGCACGCATTCCTCTTCCGATGTCGAACACCTCGAAAACCGGTCCCGTGTAGTAGGCGAGGCCGCGGACGATGCTCAAATCGATGTCCACGAAATCCCCCAACCCTCGACTGGCGAGATCCGCGACAATCGCGCCGAGCGCCTCCGAGGCACTGGCGCCGCGTGCGAGAAAAGACTGGATATCGCCGGGCTTCAGGGAAAACTCCGCCAATGCCTTCTCGAAATCCTCGGGCTTGGTTCGCTCCATCCTGTCGATCACCTGCAAAAAGGCGGGTTGGCGATCTTCGGAAATGCCGGAATCTGCGGCAAAGCGGGTCCAGGCTTCCCGGTCGCTGACGCGCAGCCGGAAATCCTCCCCGGTGAAACCGAGTTCGCGCATCACGTCCACGGCGAGAGCGGCGAGTTCTCCATCCGCAGAGACCCGATCCTCGCCCAGGATGTCGCAATTGAACTGGTAGAACTCCCGGCCCCGGCCCTTCTGATGGCGTTCGTAACGGAAGAACTGCCCGATGGAAAACCATCTCAGGGGTTTGCGGAAGTCCCTCTGCCGGGCCGCCGCCATCCTCGCCAGCGTAGGCGTCAACTCGGGTCGCATCGAAACGTCGCGCTCCCCCTTGTCCTCGAAACAAAAAAGCTGGTTGACGATTTCCTCCCCGCTCTTCCTGCGGTACAAATCCGTCGATTCCAGGACGGGGCCCTCGTATTCGACGAAACCATAGCGGCGGGCTACCGAACGCCATACCCCGAAGACGTAATTCCGCGCGGAACAGTCGTCGGGGAAAAAATCGCGAAAACCTGGGAGGAGCTGGAAGCCTTTCGCCATGGCGGAAAATAGTGTGAAACGGATCGACTTCAAGATCCGGCTCGCCCCGCTCCCGCCGCCGGCATCGGCAGGGTGATCCTCAACCGAAAACGATGGTCCGGTTCCGGAAGACCAAGGTGCGCCGATTGATGTGCAACCAGACGGCTCGGCTCAACACGGTCTGTTCCAGATCGCGACCCTTGCGGATGAAATCCCGCACCGAATCGCGATGCGAAACCTGGGTGACTCCCTGGGCGATGATGGGTCCCTCGTCGAGTTCCTCGGTCACGTAGTGACTGGTCGCGCCGACGATCTTGACCCCCCTCCGGTAGGCGGAGTGGTAGGGGCGCGCCCCCGGAAAGGCCGGAAGGAAGGAGTGGTGGATGTTGATGATCCGGTGGGGGAACGCGTCCACCATCGCGCCGCTCAGAATCTGCATGTATCGTGCCAGAATGATCATGTCGCAGTGGTGCTCCCGGAGGAGTGCGATCTGCCGTTCCTCCTGGACGGCCTTGTTCTCCGCATCGATGGGCAGGCAGTGAAAAGGAATCTCGAAGCGCTCCGCCACGGGTCGGAGATCTTCCCGGTTGCTGATGATGAGCGGGATCTCCATCCTGACCTCGCCGCTCTCGTACCGCGACATCAGGTCGTAGAGGCAATGATTTTCTCTGGTGACGAAAACGGCCGCGCGAGGTGGCGAATCGGAAAACTGGAGTTCCCAATTCATGGAGAACCGCTCCGCGAGCGGCCCCACCTGAGATGCGATATCGTCCCGGGCGATGGAGAAGCCCTCGACCTCCCACTCGATTCGCATGAAAAAGGCTTTTTCATCGGAATCGACGTGCTGGTCGACGTCGACGATGTTTCCGGAATTGCGGAAAAGAAAATCCGAAATGGCCGCGACGATTCCCGGCTGATCCGGACAGGAGATGAGAAGGATGGCGGTGGAACGACTCGATGGAGGAAGACTGGGCATGGCAGCTCGATGGGACGGAGGGAAAATCTAACCGGGATGATTCGTGAAGAGAAACTCCCCTTTTGCCTGCTCTGGAGCCGCAGGAGTGTTTCCGGGGCGGGACAGGCTAGGTCGGATCGGGGGGTTTTTCAACGAACACCGACTCCGGGTGCGGAGCGTCCCTCCACGGCAGTAGCGCGAAGGGCCAGAGCCGGGCGGACCGGACGGCTATTCGTCCTTGATCTCGCGGCCACGCCGTAGGTTGTTGGCGTTCGAGCCGTGGGTTGGCCCGCCCCGGCCGCGGAGGTGTCCTCTTGCGAGCGCAAGGGGGCCCGCGACCACCCTCACCATCCCTTGCAACCTCTCGAAGGCATGTCTGATTTCTCCCTCTCCCATCATCCTCTCCGGGTTCGTCCGGGTCAGACCGTCGATCTGAGCGAGTGGCCGACTCGCGATGAGACCGTCTTCGAGCTGGGCAAGGCCGAGGGGAAAGATCGATCCCGGCAGTTCGCCCACCGCATCGACAAACTGCAGGAACTCTTTTACGCGGAGGGCAGACACCGCCTGCTCGTCGTCTTCCAGGCCATGGATACGGGAGGCAAGGACGGAACCATCCGCGGAGTTTTCGAGAAGATGGACCCCCAGGGAGTCCGGGTCGTCTCGTTCAAACGGCCTTCGGAAAAGGAACTGGCCCACGATTTCCTCTGGCGGGTTCACCGCGAGGTCCCCGGCAACGGGGAGGTGGTCATCTTCAACCGGAGCCACTATGAGGACATCGTCGCGGTCCGGGTCCGCAACATCTTTCCCGAGGAAGTCTGGTCGAGGCGCTACGATCACATCGTCGATTTCGAGCGGATGCTCGTGGAGGAAGGCACCACGATTCTGAAGTTCTTCCTCCACATCTCCAAGGCCGAACAGAAGGCACGGCTCCAGGACCGCCTCGATGAACCGGACAAGCACTGGAAGTTCAATCCCGCCGATCTCGACGACCGGGCCCGTTGGGACGAGTTTCTTCGGGCCTACGGCGACGTGCTCTCGCGGACCAGCACCGACGCCGCCCCCTGGTTCGTCATTCCGGCAGATCGCAAGTGGTACCGCAACCTTCTCGTCGCCGACCTTCTCATCCAAACGCTGGAGGGCCTGGACATGCGATATCCGCGCATCGATTACGATCCCGGGGAAATCGAGATCGCGGATTGAGGGGCCACCGATTGCGCCATCCGAGCCAAAAAATCTTGCCCCGAGGCTCCTGAGACGTCATAGAAACGCCATGGTTCATCGCAAATTCCTTCTCGCCCTGCTCATCGTTCCGCTTCTCACCACCACCCTCGCCGCGGAGCGCCCCAACATCGTCTTCATTTTCACGGATGACCACGCCCCGCATGCCATCGGCGCCTACGACGGGTGGCTCAAGTCGGTCAACCCCACGCCCCGCATCGATGAACTCGCCGCCGAGGGCATGGTGTTCGAGAACAGCTTTTGCACGAACTCCATCTGTGGCCCGAGTCGGGCCGTCATTCAGACGGGCAAACACAGCCACAAGAACGGGTTCATGAACAACGGGAACACCTTCAACTGGAACCAGCAGACCTTCCCCAAACTCCTGCAGCAGGCCGGCTACCAAACCGCTATCTACGGCAAGTCTCACCTCAAGGGCAAACCCCAAGGCTACGACGACTGGATGGTCCTGCCCGGCCAGGGACTCTATTTCAACCCCGATCTCATCACTCCCGAGGGCCGCAAGCGCATCGATGGACACTGCACCGACATCGTCACCGATCTCTCGGTGAAGTGGTTGAAAGAAAAGCGCGATGAGGACCGGCCCTTCCTCCTCATGGTGCAACACAAGGCCCCGCACCGCAACTGGATGCCGGCCCTGCGGCACCTCGACCTCTACGCCGACATCGACATCCCGGAGCCTGCCACTCTTTTCGACACCTGGGACGACAACACGCCGGCGGCAAAATATCAGGAACTGGAGATCGACGGCCACATGGACCTGAACTACGACCTCTTCGTCGATCTTACTCCCGACTTCGACCAGCCCGCGTCGCAACAACGGCAGGACCGCTCCGCCTGGCAAAACATGAAGAGGATGAGCGAGTCCCAGATGAAGGCATGGCGCGAAGCCTATGGGCCCCGGGACGAGGCCTTTCACGAAGCCAACCTCAGCGGCAAGGACCTCGTTCGCTGGAAATATCAGCGCTACGCCAAAAACTACCTCCGCTGCGTCAAGGGCGTCGACGAGAGCGTGGGAACGGTGATGGACACCCTGGCCGAACTCGGGCTGGAGGAAAACACCGTGGTGATCTACAGCTCCGACCAGGGCTTCTACATCGGCGACCACGGCTGGTATGACAAGCGCTGGATGTACGACGAGTCGCTCAAGATGCCCCTGATCGTCAAGTGGCCGGGTGTCACCGAGCCGGGATCACGGAACACCGACCTCGTTCAGAACCTGGATTACGCCTCCACCTTTCTCGCCATGGCGGGCGCGCCCATCCCCCAAGATATCCAGGGCAAATCTCTCGTGCCGCTGCTCAAAGGCGAAGGCGAAGGTGCCTTTCGCGAGGCCATCTACTACCACTATTACGAGTATCCCAGTGTCCACATGGTGCCCCGCCACTACGGGATGCGGACGGATCGCTACAAGTTGATGCACTTCTACCAGTTCGGGGAGGAGTGGGAATTGTATGACCTCGAGGCGGATCCGGATGAGCTGACCAACATCTACCACTCGGCGGACCGCGAGCTGGTGGCCGAATTGAAGAAGCAGCTCAAGGACCTTCAGGCCTACTACGAGGACGACAGCGACCTCACTCCCTATCCGCTCGAAAAGCAGAAGGAGTTCTGGCCCGACGATCGGTGAGACCGGAGCCCCCTTCCCCCCCTCCGCGGGTCCGCCCATGCCGGACTCCCGGGGGCGGAGGCCGGAGCTGCGGCCCGAGTAAAGCCCTCTCACCCCCTCGCGATCGACGACCTCTCCAGCTCCGCGACAACCTGGGTGGCTTCTTCACTGCGGCCATCGGGGATGGGGATGAGGGTAGTCCGCCTGCGTATCCCGTGTCGTCCGGCATCCCAGGCGTGAGTGACGCGAAGCGAGGGCACGGGTTCTGCGACGATCGAGACCTCGTCCAGCCAAAAGTTGAAGGACAGACTCCAGCAATCGAGGACCCCCTCGAAATAGACGGCATCCCGGTCAATAAAGGCCACCGGAGTGTCATCTGCGGCCTTTCGAGGAGAGAGTTTTCTCCACCGAGCCCATTCGTCTGCCGCGTAGGGCCAACGGGCCAGGCAGGTGCCCCGGCGCATGCGGTCAAAGATTCGCTCAACCTTCGGCACCATGACAAACTGGCAGACAAGGGCGGGGATCAAAACCAGGGCGGCGATAATCACCGGCCCTCCCCAGACGCCGAATCGGGGACCGACGAAAAGCCACAGTCCCAGTGCCAACAATGAACATCCCAACACGATGGCCCAGAGGATGCGCGCGAGTCTTTTCTGAGGGTTGTGCAACACGAACGAATCTTCTGCTTCCATGATTTGAGATTCGGGGAAGAACCTATCATCCCCTGGCGCCTCCGCTTTGCTTTTGACAATGGGCCCGCATCTCCGTCATGCTGCGGTCTGTCATGAGCCGTTTCCGATTGCGCCCCCGATTTCAGCAGGAGGTTGGCCTGGGAATCGACGCCGCCGAGGCCAGAATTACGGAATATTTCGAAACGACCCGGCGTAATTTCGAGGTCAAACACTTCCCGCGTTTTATCTGTCTGCGCATCCCGGAAGAGGAGCGCCATTTCTGGTCGCCCCGGCTCAATCTCAGCCTGGAGGAAAGCGGCGAGAACACCACGCGCATCAACGGCGTCTACGGTCCCAATGCCAACGTGTGGTCCCTGTTTCTCTATGGCTACCTCGGGATCGGTTTCCTCGCCCTGATCGCAGCGGTTCTGGGGATATCCCAATGGGTCATCGGCAAGGAACCCTGGGGTTTCTGGTGGCTGCTGGTGGCCGCGATCGGCTTGGTCCTGCTCTATCTGGTGGGTCGGACCGGTCGCCGACTGGGCGCTCGTCAGACGCTGCGGCTGCACAAGGAGTACCAGGCGGCCATCGGGGAACCGGTCGCCATCCGCTGATTCACGATTCACCGTCCCGAAGTGTCTGACGTCTACGGCCTCCGGGTGCAATCCGCCCTCCAGCAGCCCGGGCGGCCTCCCCATCTATTGTGACTTCGCCATGGAAGCCCTTCAGAACGGCGCCGGGCACAGCAATTTCATAAGAGCTCCCCTCCCGGGCGCGCCCGGGGAAAGACATGACCGAAACCCAGCGCTTTTCCCGACCAGTTTCATAAGAGTCGAAAGGTCGAGACCCCGGAAGCAGTGGGGCGAGAGCCGCCGGGAAGAGTGCCGGAGAGAGCGCGTTACTCGATTTCAGAGGTTCCTGACCAAATTCTGTGTTGCCTGCCCGAAAACCACCCAAACCACATCCACCGAGCCCTTTCGACATCCATCGGGGACCATCACTGGTGGCGGTAGTGCCCATCTTCACCCCTCTCAAACTTCAATTGAATCAGTCCGGATGACGGGACTTGCCGAAACCGGGGAAAACTCCATTCCCAGATTTCTCCTGAAGCCTTGTCGAGGATCACAATTTTCTTGATTCCATGCACTTGTCCCACGCCGTCTATTTGAAAGGGAACCATCCCGGGTGGAGGTCCAGAGCTGATCCACTTGTCCAATTGATTGAACATTCTCACCGCTTCCAAAATTCGGGCCCGAAGGTTGCGAAAAGCCACCATGGCCAGGGCGAAACGCTCGTTTTGGCGCTTATCAGCCCCATTTCGACACCTCTTCCGAACCCGAAAATTCGTCAAAACCCGTTTCCCGGTCCAACTTGCGGTCCTGCCGAACTGATCTGGCAATCCGCAATCGGCCCTTAAACCGTTTTTGCGATCACATCTGATTACTGATCACTGATAACCGCCCTCGTCCTGAATGGAATACCGGGGACAGGACTCGAACCTGCACACCAGAGGCACTTGATCCTAAGTCAAGCGTGTCTACCAATTTCACCACCCCGGCTCCTTGTGGGATGACGCGATCCGGCGCAGACCGGCCGCGCCATCCCAAGGGCGGTGGGAGATAAGGCCAATGGGCTCTCGGCGCAACGAAAAGATGGGCGATTCACGCTTCCCCCCGACGGAATTCCCGAAACTCCCGGATCACCCGGCCATAGACGATCGCCTGCGCCAGCACCCCGTAACCGAGAAGCAGAGATCCCAGGGTGGTCGCGCCCCCCTGCATCTGGATCACTTTTTCCCAGCCTCCGCTGCCAGCGCCGTCCGCATGGACCAGGCCGAATCCCGGGGCAAAAAGAAGCACCCGAAACACCCCCACCGCCACCAGGAGCAGACTGCCAAAAAGCAGAAACCAGGCATGATGCCCCCGATCGACCCGCAGCACTGCGATGGCGGCGGCGACAAACAGGAGGCTGATGAGGGGACTCACCACCAGAACCAAGGCCTGGTAAAGGGGGAAGATGGAGGTCATTGGGAAAAGGTAACCCGAACCCCGGTGAGAAGGTCAAGTTCGGTTCGCCGGGCGGCCCCGGTTAGTCCCACCCGGAGTAGACCCGCTCGACCCG